>DAOVNC010000055.1 GCA_030630445.1 Kiritimatiellales bacterium
GTATCGGCCGAAATGGCGAACACCGTTTGCCGCGCACGAGGAGTCCAAGACCGCATTTGGGATAAGAAGCGCGGAAGGAGCTGCCGAGACGTTCCGTTTGCGCTACGACGGGCATACCAATGTGATGGTGATTACCGAGTTTCCGGAAACCGTTTTTACGACCAACTATGTGGATCGGAACCAGTTTACGATCGATTGGGGCAATCAGCCTATCTTCGTGGTTCCCGGCAACACCCTCGGCACCAATATCCATGTCAATGCCTTGTACGATATTGTGGCGGAAACCATTTCCGTGGATGTTACCTATGATGGCGTAACGACGAATGCGTACACCGGAGCGTTGTCGGCCAATTTCAACATGAACTCTTTGAGATGGATTGTTCAGTCCAATAATGGCGGTGCGCACTGGCAGCTGGGCGATACAATGGTGACCGATAATATTGTGTTCACGGTGTTGGAAGAACCCACCGATCCGGCTCCGCCCGCTCCACTGGCGGGGATTATCGAGGAATGGTTGTTTGAGGATGAGCCGGACGGAACATCGTTCTCGGGTCTTACAAACTCGGCACCGGAACCGTATGGGCTTGCGAGTTGGGGCGGGGATAAAAGCTTTGTCTTTACCACCAATGGTGTGTTGCGCTACGAAAACGGGGGTACTGCGGCAGTTTATAAAAACGCTCCAATCAGCCAGATGGGTTCCACCAACGGGCAGTATGAGCTGAGTTGGGATATTCCTCGGGCGAATACTTTGGGCGCACTTGCAAACGGTGGAACGGTCTCTTTCGGTTTGAGGGATAGCCTTGAGTCAAAATCCACCTTCGAGATTCGTTTGCTTTCGCAAAACGGTAGCTTGCACCTTCAGCACAAGATCGGCACCACGGCGACGGCGATTGTCAATTTCAACACACAGGTGCTCTCCAATCTTTCGGTACGGGTCGTGGCGGACTACGACACCGACACTTTCGATGTCTATTATAAACTGGGTGATGCTGCGGAGGTGCTGGGTGTTGCGGATGTAGCCATGTACAAACTGGTGAATGCAGAAGCTTCGCTCGACAGTATCTACATGATCGGTGTCACCAAGGCGGTGAACCTAGGGCCGGACGACTTTTTCGAGGTGGACAACCTGGTGCTTACAGCTCTGTATGCCCTGTCCTCGGAAGAGCTCTATGAAGCTTGGTTGGGCGGATTTGATGTGGGAACCTCCACCAACCTGACCGATGATGGCGAATGGCGACCTGCTTGACAACCTGGGTGAATATGCCTTCGGCGGCGATCCTTCCAATCCAGCCGACCAAGGCAATACTCCGGTTTCGGCGCAAACGGTCGAGGGCGGTACCAACTATCTCGAGTATGTCTACTACGAGCTCGATGATGCGGCGACCCGTGGACTGGCCTCTATTCTCGAGGTGGGAACCGATCTGGTCGCTACCGACTGGACCACAAATGGGGTCGAGTTTGTGGGCAGCGGCGCGGGTCCCGACGGATTCAATGCGGTAACCAACCGTATTTCGACGGAGGATGACGACAAGCGCTTCCTCAACCTGCAGATTGAATTCACCCCGTAGTCTGCCATAGGGCATGCTATCGAAAAGCCTCGGTACGCCGGGGTTTTTTGGGTGAAGGGTATTATATCATTAAACTAAAACTTTTCGTCATAAAGTAGAATGAGCGTCCCGCTCGTTTAAGCAAGCGGGACGCTTACTCTACTTTCGGAATATGCGCCGAGAAGTTGTTGATGGTATTATTGAACCATTCCTCCCTCGTAGGGTACTAACGGAAAATGGATCGATGACCTATGAATGCTGCACGTACCATTTTAAAACGGATCGAAGCGGGCATTTGCTGCTCTATCGTGCTTTTGGCGGCTGGCTCGGCGATGGGTGCCGCGCTTACGGCCGGGGAAATCCAGCAGATTGAGAGCGAGTTCGGGATTACGCTTACGACCACCGAAAAAGACGACCTTGCCGCGGTCGCCAAGCCGGATGCGCCGCATCCGCAATGGCGCATCGATGCGGATGCCCGCATTGAATCAAATCGCTACGCCAACGTCGATGTGCAGGTGGTCGACTCCGTCGGCACGCCGGTGCCGGGTGCGCAGGTTGCGGTTAAGCTTAAAAGCAATGCGTTTAAATTCGGCGGAACCTTTTCTGCAAAGGATTTTTCCGGGGTAACGTTGCCGGGAACGATGACCACCCAGACCTATAAGGAACGGTTGCTGTCGATGTATAACGCGGTGGGTTTGAATAATGGTTTTAAGCCGCGTTTGGCGAACATCCATCAGTATCTGCCGGGAGTGCTGGATTGGGCGCAGGCAAACGACCTTCCGATGCGCGGGCATCTTCTGATGTGGCCCGGCATCGGTGATCTCGCGGATCTCGATGATCCCACTGCGGTGATCGGGGTTGACTACGGTACGCACCTTTCACAGGAGTGGATGTCCGATTATAAGAGCTACAATGTCCGCGCTGCGGTGGAAACCTACAAGGAAAGTGCGCGTACTCAGGCCGACAAGGATGCACTTGAGGCGGTCGTCGATGCTGAGATTCAGGAATGGGCTGGAAATTGGGAGGTCTATGAGTGGGATGTGATCAATGAAACCCTCGGTAATCATCTGCTCCAGGATATTCTTGGCGACGACCAGATGGCGGAGTGGTTTAAGATTGCCGAAAGCAATGTGGTTTCGCCGGATTGCAAGTTGCTGATCAATGATTATCAGATTATTTCCAGCATGTCGGAAGCGCGGAAAGCGGGGTGGTACACGGATCGGCGCGACCGGTATATGACGAATATTAATCAGGTGATCGCGGACGGTGGCCGTTTGGACCGGATCGGGTTCCAGAGCCGGATTAAACTCGAGCGTCATGATCCCCAGATTTTTTATGACCGCTTGGAAGAGTGGGGAAATGCATACGGTCTGGAGATGGTCGGGACGGAGTTTGAGGTCGTCAATTCCAATCCAGGGGATTGGATGGAATATATCTATACCGACGAGGAGCGGGCGCAGATTACCGAAGAGATGATGACGCAGTACTACAGCCATCCTTTGGTCACCGGGCTAAATGCCTGGAATACGATAAACGATGATATTGAGGCGCTGGTGGACTACAGCGGGCATCCCACCCGGAATGGGCTGGTTTGGTACTACCTCCACCGCATCCGCTACATGACGGATACGAACGATACAACGGATGCCGCAGGAACGGTCTCCGCGCGGGCGTTCAAGGGCGACTACGACATCACTGTTTCCTATGGGGGCAACGACTATCCCGCCACGCTAACGCTCGCCAGCAACCAGACTGCGATTATTATGCTCGAGGATGTCACGCAGGGTCCGGGATCGTCGAATCGATTGATTGAGGATTGGCAGATGAACGATGCGGACGGGACGGGCATCGGCGGGCTGGTCAACTCCGCGGGATCGGGGGCATGGTCTGGCGATCTTCCCAATGTAGTCACAGCCAGCGGAAACTTGCGCTTTACGCAAGGGGACAATAACTATCGCAACTCGTCGCTGACGGAGGCCAATGTGGTGTCCGGGCTTTACGAACTCGCCTTCAAATACAGCGCGGTCACCATGGCCGGGGGCGATGCGACGGGGGCAACGGTCGGCTTTGGCTTGCGGGACGAGGGGGCAGGTTCCGATTTGTTCCTGGTGCGCATTCTACGGCAAAACAACAAGTTGCTGTTGCAGACCCGCATTGGTACGACGAATACCACGATCCATGATTTTGGAGGCGGAGTTTCTTCGTTGCCCGATACGGTGGGCATCCGCGCGGTGGTGGATCTCGATACCGATCTGATGGATCTGTATTATGAAATCGGAACGGGCGGGGAAACGCTGGTGGCGGATATTGCCATTACCGATGGCGAGATGGATCAGGTTCGCATGGTCGGTGTCCTCAACGCCGTCGATTTCGGCGCAACGGATTTTGTGGATATCGACTATGTGTCGCTGCGAAGCCTGAACTGGATCTCCGCCGATGGGCTCTACGATGAATGGGTGGCACTCTATCCCGGCATCGGCAGCTCCACCAACCTGACCGACAACCCGGACGGCGACCCGCTCAGCAACCTGGCCGAGTATGCGCTGGGCGGAGATCCGGCCAATGGTTCGGATGTGGGGTATGTTCCGGCGAATACGATGCTGGAACTGGGCGGCACCAACTATTTCGAGTATGTCTATGCCAAGCGCAACGACGCCGCCGACCGCGGGTTGATCTATTCCCTTGAGTTGACCGACGACCTGCTCTCCGATTCATGGACCAATGGCAACGTTGAAGTGGTTGGAACCGGCACGCTGGATACCGAATTCGATTCCGTCACCAACCGCGTTCCCACGGTGGGCGAGGATCAAGGGTTCATCCGGTTGCGGATTGAATATCAGTAGGTTGGAATGATCGAATGGGTTCACGAAAGTCTCTCCGCCGTGTAAGGAGGGGCTTTTTTTTGGTTCTTGTCCCGGCAACGGCTCTTTCCTATACGGAATCAACTTGATTCGTATTGCATAAACCACGGAATACACAGAACACACGGAAGAAAAACGCGGCGAATCAGTTCCGTGTGTTCTGTGTATTCCGTGGTTAGAATACTGTTCAGCTTAATTGCGTATTAGGCCTTTTTCCGCTCATCAGAGAGCAGGCGAGCCGCCTGCGGTACAATTTTTGTATCACCACCGTCTCGCTGGTATTCGTATCGCAGGCGGCTCGCCTGCCCGCGTTCGGAGGGATCGCTTGCGCTCTGTTTCCGGAAAGGGCTAAAAAATTGCCATTCGGTTCAGTACCCATTCCCGGGGAATATCAAATACCCGAGGCCGTAATGCTGATGCGGTGTGCTTCCGCACCTTCTCACCTCGAAAAACAATAAATTAACCCATTGACAAAGATATAGAACTGCTATATAACGACACCATCTTCACCGGATTGTTTGGCGAGGATGGATCTGGGGCACTTCGGTTGCAGGTCGTTTAGGTAAAAACTAACAGGAGAATAAAACATGAAAAAAACAACAATGGTAGTTGCCGTTATGGTGGGGTTGGCGCTGAATGCTTCGGCCACGCTCCTTGAATTCTGGGACTTTGATACCGAGGCTGCGGGAGTTGACCTGAATGATGCCGCACTCGTAAACTCAGGAACCATGGGCAGTGTTTGGAATTTTAACACGGCCGGAATCAAAACAGATGGTTTGGGTAATTTTGTCGTCGCTGGCGACGGTGGAAACACCACGCGTAAGCTACCAAAGACAGGCACCGCGAATGCTTCGGCGTTAGATCATGTCTATGCCACTGCGATTACTGGCACCGATACCTACACATTTGAACTGAATGTTTCGGGTTGGGACCTGTCGGCCGCAACGATTGGGGATAAATTTAAACTCGCGGCAGGCGACGCTGCTGGTATTTCGATTGAGCGGCTTAGTGCTACCGAGGTAAAGGTTTCGCAATTTGCGGGGAATACTTCATACCGAACCACTTTAATGGGTCTTGTTGAGGGTGCACATACGTTTGCGATTGACTTTAATTTCGCTACCGACACGTCGGTGTACTGGGTTGACGGGGGTGTTCGCGACAGTTTCACGGACTTTGGGCAGCTAAATAGTGTTGAAGACATTGCAGGGATGGTTCTTGTTACGAGTGGTGGCTGGACCACCGCCGCCTCATCCTTGAGCATCGACTCGATGGGCTTAAGCGTGATTCCGGAACCGGCTACGCTGGGCATGGTTGCCGTTGTGGGCGGAGCCCTCCTGTTTATGCGCCGCCGTTTCATTATCTAAGGCGCACAAGTGCCATAGGCTGAAAAGGGGTGCTGGACGGTATGTTGATCCAGCGCCCTTTTTTAGGGTCGGTTTAAAATAGATTGTTATATATCTTTCGGGCATTTGCATTTTTGCTACTATATCAATGTTGGAATAAAAACAGGTGATTTTAAACAGAAGCAAGGATCAGCAAACGGAGTCGAACCTATGAAAGCATTGGAAGCCACACCCCACAAATACCAGGAAATCTGCGATCAAATCCTAGGCAGGATCGAAAGCGGCGAGCTGGTTCCGGGAACGCGTTTGCCGGGGGTTCGAGCGCTCGGTGAGCAGTATGGCTGCAATTACCACACCGTCCGCCACGCCTTTGAAACGCTGGCCGAACTGGGCTATGTCGAACTCAAGCGCGGCAGCGGAACCTTCGTGACGGAGCGGGCGGGCGATTTCAAGAAACGCAAGGTTTCGGCCGACAAGGTGCTACGCACCACCGACAAGATCGGGGTGTTGCTTCCGCTCAGACGATGGGGGCACTATGTCACCAGCCTGATCGACCAGCTGCACCATTCCGCGGAAGCGCAGAAAATCAAGCTGAACATCCGCACGGTCACCGAGATCGACATTAACTCCGCCGGACTGGCCCGCGAGTTTCTGGAGCAGGACTGTTGTTCCATCATTCTTCCGTGGAT
Source organism: Kiritimatiellales bacterium (assembly GCA_030630445.1). GTDB lineage: Bacteria > Verrucomicrobiota > Kiritimatiellia > Kiritimatiellales > Pontiellaceae > Pontiella. The sequence continues at coordinate 6,441 of DAOVNC010000055.1, forward strand.
CGGGGAGGATCAGAATCTGGGCAACCTGCACGATTTTGTGAGGGCCAGCGAACTGCCGGTCGTCACGCCCAACCCGGTGCATGGACTGGAAGCGAACTGCTATCGCGATCCGCATGTGGATTTGGACACATACCATTCTGGAACGTTTCTCCAGTGCCGCTACTTCCAGGAACTGGGCTTCAAGAATATCGCTTTGCTCGGCCCATCCGCCGAAACGGCGGAATATTTCGAGCGCAAACTGCTTCAGTACAGCCGCTGGATCGACCGCGAAAACCTGCCCAACCTCATCGGGTTGGTGGATGAATCCCGTAAAGACTATGATCGGATCATCGAGCGCTGGAGCCCGATGAAGGGCGACCTTGCCGTCATTGCCTACCACGACGAAATGGCGTTGGATTTCATGGATGCTTGCGGTCGCAACGAGATTTCAGTTCCTTCCGATTTCGCGGTGTTGGGGCACAACAACAATCCGAACGGGCTACGGGCCGATCCCCCGTTGAGCACCATGCTTTGCCCCTACGACTATATCGCCGATGGTATGATTGCACACGCCCTTGCGCTCACGCGCAGCTCGTCGGCACAGCTGGGTGGGCAGGAACCGCAGGCCTTCTATATCCGCGAATCCTGCGGCGGCCGCTTGCGGCTCGGCAACCGGATCGACGAGGTCGTCGCATCGTTGCTGGACGATTTCTACAAGAAGTAGCAGATAGTCGATCCTTGCTGGGCGGCTATCTGAATAAAGGAAATTATGAAAAAAGACACTTTATTCAGGCCGCCGTGGCCCTCTCTAGTTGTTGCGAGCCAACAACTGGAAGCACCCAGTTTTTAAAAGGATCATGATGCGTTATCAAAGACCGATTATTGCCTGTTTCCTGTTAGCGGCATGCGTGGCTACCTATGGCGAAGCGGAGCCGAAGGCGGTATTCCGGGCGGATGAAACCATTGAACAGGGCGCTGAGCGGATGCAGTGGTGGCGCGAGGCCAAGTTCGGCATGTTCGTCCACTGGGGGGATCTATGCCGCCGCCGAGGGGCAGTGGAAGGGGCAATCGTTTCCCGACATGCGTCCCGGCCTGGAGTGGCTGATGTGCAAGGGGGAGCCGGGTGGCATTGACCCGGCTGAATATGTCGATGCGCTGACCCCGAAGATGACGCTCGAAAACTTCAGGCCGGAGGAGTGGGCCGCGCTTGCGGCCGAGGCGGGCATGAAATATTTCGTCATCACCGCCAAGCACCACGACGGCTTCGGCATGGTCGACTTCCCGGGAACCGACTACGACATTGCCGGGCGTACGCCCTACGCCGCCGACCCGATGCTGCCGCTTTCCAAGGCGGTGCGCGACGCGGGGCTTAAATTTGGTTTCTATTTCTCGCAGTCGCAAGACTGGAGCAAGCCGGGCGCGCGGCCGAACTGGTACAAGGGGCTGGACGGCGACTGGAACGAATATGTGGACGAGCATGCTGTGCTGCAGTTGCGCCATCTGCTCGGCGGCACCTACGGCCCGATCGACATCCTCTGGTTCGATTCCGGTTCCGTCACGAAAACCCGCGAAGGCGGCTTGAAGATATGGGAGGAGCTGGCGGCCCAGCCGCAGATCCTCGTCAATAACCGCTTGAAGGTCGATGGATTGGGGGATTTCGAGTGTCCCGAGCAGTGGGTTCCCCCCACTGTCCAGAACGGCAAAGCGTGGGAAACCTGCATGACGCTGAATGGAAGCTGGGGCTACAACCCCACCGACCCCCAATGGAAAGGCACGGATGAACTGATCCGCAATCTGTGTTTCGTGGTCAGCCGGGGTGGAAACTATTTGCTCAATGTCGGCCCGCGAGCCGACGGAAGCTGGGAGCCGCAGGTGGCCGAACGCCTTAAAGGCATCGGCGCATGGATGGCGATCAACAGCAAATCGATCTATGGAACGCAAGCTACGGATCTTCCGGCCATGCGCTGGGGAGCAACCACCTGGAAGCCAGAGGCTGGCGGAAGCCGGCTCTACTGCCATATCATGGATTGGCCGAAAGATGCGGCGTTGCGCCTTCCGCTGAAAAACAGTGTTCGCAAGGTCTGTTTCCTCGGCGATCCCAACGCCCTCCCGGTCTGTAAAGACGGCGAGGATGGACTGGTTGTCCATCTGAATCGCTCCGGCCCGATCCACCCGGCGGCGACTGTGCTGGTGCTCGATCTTGAAGGGCTGAAGCCCGAGCCCCTCCCGCTCGTGATCCGGCAGGAATATGATGGTTCCATCAAAATGCTAGCAGCCGAAGCCGAGTGCAAGGGCGGTGTGTATGTTCACTTCCGCAATCCGCAACTGGATGGATGGCACGGCAACAAACCACAAGAGCGTTCCGCCAAGTGGAAGGTTCGGGTGGAGCATGAAAACCGGAAATACCGTTTGGTGGCCCGCTACGGTTTCAATGCGGCGGAGGCTCCGAAGGATATGGCATTTGTCTGCCGAATCAATGGGCAGGAAATAAAGATTCCCTTGGCGATTACTGGCGTCGAACCGGATGCCCATAACAAGGGAAATAAACAATTAATCCTTTCGGATGTCCAATCGTTGGGAGCTGTTGTGCTGCCCGCCGGACTGCATGATCTGGAACTGTGCGCCGAAGGTGCACCGGCCAAATTCAGCAAACCCAAAGGGCGGGAAAACAAGAAGCTTTGCTACACCGCGTTCCCCATGCTCGAAGAGCTGCGGCTGGAGCCGGTGAAATGAGGGAGGGAGAAATGAACATGAAAAAAATAATTATGGCATGGGTTGTGGCGACCCTGTTCGCAGGCACAGCCTCCGCCGCCTTGGTGAAGACTTTTACGAGCCAGGCACTTACTTCATCGATCATGACCAACGATTATAATGCGGTTTCCGTTCAGGAAGGCGATGTGGTTGTGATGACTGTAGCGGACAACAAGACCTACTCCGCCACACCGATTTCCTTTTCGTCAACGGCGGGTGCCTTGACGCTGGTCGACACGCGCGCCTTAAATCCCTACCCGACCTCCTATACCGCCTATCAGGCCATCGAAACGACCGGAAGCTATGACTTCAGTGTGATGGCGGGAGCGGCTCTCTGGGGAAGGAGCGGACTCTATATTCTCCGTGCGGATTCGGGAGCCATCGATTTTCTCGCCTCGGCGGAATTTATCAACCTCGATGGCAACAGCGAGGTCGATCAAACCCTATCCTATAATTGGGGAGGGAGTGATGTAACCGGCGGGATCGTGATCGAGGCCGTAGGTGCCCGCACATCGACGGTCACTCCGCTCGATGTGGATGTGGACAACGATTCGGCCGCCACACGAAATTTGTGTAGCGCAACCTTCAGCGGCACCTCCTTTTCCTCTACCTACAGCTTCGCGGGGGGAACGGCTGGTATAACAACATCAAGTGGCGTGGGGTTGATCTTTGCCGAAAATGTATGGACCGGCGGCAATCGTGCTCCGGAATTCGACAACGATCCGGTGGTCAAACCCGATGCGGTTATGGATGCTCCCTACAGCGGAACACTGGCCGACGATGCGCATGATGCCGATGGCGACCCGATCACATTTTCAAAACTCAGTGCTACTCCAGCCTGGCTTTCGGTGGCATCCAACGGGGATCTTTCCGGCACTCCGTTAAGCTCTGATCTGGGCACCAATAGCTGGACGGTACAGGTGGTCGACGATCAGGGTGGAACCAATAGCGCAACGCTCCAGATCAATGTGGCGGCTTCGGAGTTCTATGCGATCCCGCTCACCTCGACGAACATTTATGTGCAGGGTGCCCAGTTTGTAAACATGGATGGCAACGGCATGAATTTCCACCGTTTCGACGCCGGGATCTTGAGCGGCGCAACAGCGGTGAATTTGAACCCGGTTAAGGCCAAAACCACGACGGGTGCAAAGCTTTCTTTCTACACGCGTAGCGATACGGTGAACCTGTATTTCGACTACATTCCCGGCGACGAAAACCGCAATTCCCGTTTCGGGATCTATCAAGACGGAACGCAGGTGGACACGCCCTATATCAGCAACACCGAAACCTCTGCAGTCATTAACCTGACCAGCTTGGCCGCTCCCGGCGAACTTGTCCGCCATGACGTGGTTTTGCCGAACTGGTCCAACCCCATTCTCACCCAGTTGGAACTTAAAGTGAATACGGAGCTGGAAGCCGACAATCCCTATCCACAAAAGAAAATGATCGTGCTGGGCGATTCGATCTCCCATGGCACGGGGCAGGGCGCTTCGTATCTGACCTATCCGTATATTGCGGCCGATATGATGGATATGGAACTCTTCAACATGGCCGTCGGCGGCGCTAAAATTGCGCCGGAGGTCGCCGATCTGCTTCAGTATTTTGATCCGGTGGATGCCATCTGGGTTTTGGCGGGCTATAACAATTGGCAGGGCGGCAGCGAAAGCATTGCATCGATCACCAACTCGTATGAAACATTGCTGGCAACCGTGCGTGCGCACCAGCCCGACGCCGAGGTGTTTTGCTCCACGCTTACTTATACGACCAACACCGAAGATCTCGAAAGCGGCGTCACCGCCGTCGAGGTTCACCAGGGCGTGAGCGATGTGGTCAATGCTCGGATCGCCGCAGGCGACACCCGCCTGCATCTTGTAGACGGCCTTTCGATTTCCACTTCAGGCGATCTCAACGACGCAGTTCATTTCTCGGAGGAGGGCGCGGCGAACGTTGCAACGAACGTGGTAGCCATCATGGATCCGATCATCAATCCCGTTCCACCTACCCCGCAGAATGGAACCAACATTCTTTTCATCGCGATCGACGACATGAATCCCATTCTCGGTTGCTATGGAAACATGCAGATCATCAGCCCGCACATGGATTCGCTGGCGGCTTCCGGCGTAACGTTCCTGAACGCCCATTGCCAGTGGTCGGTCTGCGGCCCGTCGCGCGCCAGTCTGTCCGCCGGACTCATGCCGGAAGAGACCGGCGTACTGGGTTTCAGGAAAATGCGCGGGGATGCGGTTAATCCCGACCGTGTCAATACCGTGGTTCGCCCGAACGTGGTCACGCTCCAGCAATATTTTCGCTACAATGGCTACCGGACGGCTGCCACCGGAAAAATCAACGACTACCGTTGTGTCGGCACGCTGGACACGGTTACGGGCAAGGTGGCCGAGGACGGTGCCGTCGTGGATGATCCGCCCTCATGGGGCGACCCGGTCGACCCGAACAACCTGCCGACAGACTTTTTTTCCAACTCCGCCTATGTGCAAGCGACTGCCGGGGTTTCCGGCGACGGCAACTCGACGACGGCTATCGATCAGCCGGATTCGGATTTTACGGATGGAAAGATCTGCAGCGAGGGGATCACATTGATGCAAAGCCTGGCGGCGGGCGACACCCAGTTTTTCCTTGGTGTCGGGTTCAAGAAGCCGCATCTGGCTTTCATTGCGCCACAGCAATACTGGGACTACTACCAGCGGGACGACTTCAGCATCGCCCCCTTCCAGGATCATCCGTTGCACGAGGTTTCCTATACGTGGAACTATGCCAAGGAATTGAGAGGCTACCCCGATATTCCCACCGATCCGGAGGTTCCTATTCCGGAGGTCAAGCAGTTGGAATTGATTCATGGCTACTATGCCTGCATTTCCTTTATCGACGCGCAGGTCGGCCGCCTGCTCGACGAGTTGGAAACACTGGGGTTACACACCAATACCATCGTGGTGCTGTGGGGCGACCACGGTTTCCATCTAGGCGACCACGAGGAGTGGGCCAAGCACACCAATCTTGAGCAGGCCACCCACGTCCCGCTGATTATCCACAATCCATTTTCAGGACAGTCCGGAGCGAAAAGTGAAACGCCCGTTGCGTTGATGGATCGTTATCCAACGCTGTGCGAAATGGCTGGACTTCCCCTCCCTCAGCAACCGCTAGCCCAAAACGAAGATCCCTTCGATCCTGCCGCCGGTCGCAGCTTGAAGGGAAAAAGCCTTGCGGGCGTGGTGAACGGCACGGCCAATTCCGTTCGTACAGGTGCGGTCAACCTGTTCAGAAGAGGTCCCTATGGCTATGCCTATCGGACGGATCGCTACCGCTACACCGAGTGGATCACGGGCGGTTCCGTGGTGGCCCGCGAGCTCTACGACTATGAACTTGACCCGATGGAAACCGTCAACCTTGCCGGCGAGCCGGGGTACGACGCGCTGATGTATCAATATTCTATTTCCATGCGCGAGGA
>DAOVNC010000226.1 GCA_030630445.1 Kiritimatiellales bacterium
GAATACACCGAGCAAAATGCGGGCGGCGCGGCGATCGATGCGCACAACGACCCGATGCCTGACTCGGTGATCGAAACCTGCAAGGCGTCCGATGCCGTGCTGCTCGGCGCAGTCGGCGGCTCCAAGTGGGACCACCTCACCGGCGCGCTACGCCCCGAAAGTGGCTTGCTGAAAATTCGCAAGGAGCTTGGCGCATTCGCCAACCTGCGGCCAGTCACCATTCCCGCATCGCTGGCGGAAAACTCGCCGCTGCGCCCCGAAGCCGTTGCCGGCCTCGACCTTTTCACCGTGCGCGAGCTCACCGGCGGCATCTACTTCGGCGAACCCGTCGGCGAGGAAGGCGAAGGCGACGACAAGAAAGCCTGGAACACCATGGTCTACTCCGTCGGCGAAATCAAACGCGTCGCCCGCGTCGCCTTCGAATGGGCCCGCAAGCGCCGCAACAAAGTGACGAGCGTCGACAAGGCCAACGTTCTCGCCGTCTCCCGCCTTTGGCGCGATACCGTCAAGGCGCTGCACGAAGCCGAATATTCCGACGTCGAACTCGACCACATGTATATCGACAACGCCGCCATGCAGATGGTCATCAACCCGCGCCAGTTCGACGTCATCCTGACCGGCAATATTTTCGGCGATATCCTTTCCGACGCCTCCGCCACGCTCGGCGGTTCGCTTGGCCTGCTGCCCTCCGCATCGGTTGGAGGCCCGGTGGGCCTGTTCGAGCCGGTACACGGCTCTGCGCCAGACATTGCCGGGCAAGGCAAGGCCAACCCGTTCGCCATGATCCTTTCGGTGGCCATGATGCTCGACACGTTCGGCGAAGCCGAAGCAGCGACAGCCATCCGCACCGGGGTTGACAAGGTGCTGGACGCAGGCTACCGCTCCGGCGACCTCTGGCGCGAAGGCAACACCCTCGCCTCCACCACCGAGCTCGGCGACCTCGTCCGCGATGCGGCTACCAGCGCACTTTAAAGCATCTTCAGAACACCCGGCATCAAAAAGGTTTACTCCGGCTTTGGCGGACGCTCGAAATAGACCACGCCTTTCTTGGTGCAGATAGTGATTACATAGGGTTCGAATATTTTACGCCCGGCGCGGGGTGCAGATGCGTTGGATTGCAGCGCAATGGTGGGTACCTGACGGAATACCATATCGCCCAAGCTGACCTGCTTCGTGCTGTCCACCGCAACATCGCCGCGCGCAAAGCCATAGTTCCCTGCAAAGTCGAGCACCACGGGGGCGGACCGTCCTAAAACAGCCCCTTCGACCACCAATCCATAGCCCGGAAGGTGGATGATCTTGGCGGTGGCCATTAGCAATTCATCCTGCGGAACATAGGGGATATTCGAAGAAAACGTAATCTGCTTTTGAGGCATATCAATTTTAATATACTCGAAATTGCGCAGGTTATCGTAGCCAAGGGTGGCTTCTACGGGGGGATCAACAATTCCCCGGGCGAGCATTCCCAATGCCCCTTTCGACATGCGGATGTAGAACGGAACATTTTCCATGGCGAGCTGGTCTATCCAAATCGGGGATACCACGCCAGCGTATGCGCCAATTCCATCGACAGAGTATCCACCTCGATAGGGAATAACCTGATCGTTCATTCCAAGAAACACGGCGCCCTGTTCCTTGGCGGTTAAATACTCCATCCAAGAGGTCGGAGAACTGAAATCCAGCAACACGGTCATGGTGTCGCTCGATTTTCTTCCTCTCATTTCAATCGCCGGAATATTTCCTTTCAGCAACTTCACCACCGCCAAATGCTCCGGCTCCAAACGGGCGGAACCCCGAAAGCCTATGCCCTGCTGGACCGGAAGAACGGAAAACCCAAAGTGTTGGGGCGACTTATAATGGGACAAGGCCGCCTTTTGCTCCCTCACGGTAAGAGCCTCTTTTTGCACCTCCTTGTTTTCGGAGGTGGTGCACCCAGCAAAGGCTACTGCGACCAGAACGGAATAGAACATTCGAGAAAGTTGTTTCATTATTATCCTTACCTACAGGTAAAACCCCGTTGGTCGATTGGTATCCAGATTAGTATGGCACATTGGTTTCTTTTCCCGGTTCATAACAAACGAACCCGTAGCGCAAGGTAATCAAAAATTATTGTCGAATAAAATTCATTTTTACCACAAAGTGCTTTGTTCAATTGTACTTGCTCCATTCCTACTCGACAAATAACTTTCATGGCTTGGAGCTTTTTCAATGCTCGAGAACATTTTTCGCATCGAGCAAAACAGGTGGGGGAATTATGAAATTTCTACATGGTTTTATTTTCTGGGCAAGCGTGACGTTGGTCGGTTCCGCGCTGGGACAAGACATTCTCATAGACGATGGGGACACGAAGTATCTCTACCAAAGCACGGACTACGGTACGTCCAGATTAATTCTGGGCGTCGACACATCCGGAAATGGATTGAGGATCTACGACAATGTGACCGTGCTGGCAGGTAGCACCTTTGTCGGCTTTTCTTCAGCATCCTCCAACAACTGGCTGGAGATCGAAGAGCAGGCTTATCTGCAAGCGGATGGATTCCTGGTGGTCGGCGGACATGATTCATCCGGAAACTCGCTGGATCTAGCGAAAGGCGCCATCGCCGTCTCAGCAATAGGGATCGTTGGCGACACGGAAGATGCAAATGGAAATGATGTAATGATCGCTGGAACAGGTTCAACGTGGCAGGTTTTGAACAATTTGGATATTGGTCGATCAGGTTCAGGAAACAGTCTTCGCATTCTCGACGATGCCGGGGTGTGGGCCGAGTCGCTTTGGGTGGGCGTGCATGAATCGGCCTCCAGTAATTCCGTGCAGGTCTCAGACTCCAAACTGATGGTGACTGCTTCGGTCGTGGTCGGCGCCGAAGGGTCGAACAACCGGATGGATATCACCGACGGGGCGGAAGTGGCTACGGGCTATGCCTGGGTGGGAGCCGCGGACAGCGCGGATAGCAATATGGTTTATATTTCCGGAACCGGTTCGGTTTGGACGAATAGCGGCATGTACATCGGAACGACCAACAACTCCGGCAATCTAGTTGTTGTTTCCGACCATGCCGAGATCGTGGCATATAATGGCCTCACCATTAACGGATCGGGCAACAGCTTCAACATCAACACCAACGGACGGCTAACCGTCTACTCCGATCTCGACGCATCCATGAGCGGATTCAACCTCAACAAAGGCGGACAACTCTACGTAGGTGGAACCCTGGCAGGAATGTCGGGAGGAATCGAGGACGGGCGCACTCTTGGAATCTTTGGAACGAATGGACAATGGATCCCGACGGGTACTATCGAAGTGGGCGGAACGTCTCGAGACAACGCATTGCATATCGAAGAAGGAGGGCACGTGGCGGCGACAAATCTCTTCGTGGGTTCCGGCGGCACTTCCTCCAACAACTCGGTTTGGGTCACCGGGGCAGGATCGCTTTTATCCATCGCGGACGCATTGAAAATCGGTGCGACGAGCAACGCCAACAACTCGGTGTCGGTTTCGCAAGGCGGCAAAATTACGGTTGGAGGCGGATTTGCGATCGAAGGAAGCAACAATGTCTTTAATTTAAGCGATGGCGGATGGTTGGTCGCCCACAACCATTTCGATGCCTCCCTAGCTGGCTTCAACTTCCAAGAGGGAGGAACCTTGGAAACAGCGGGAACCCTGACCGGAATGGATCACTCGATCGAAGACGGACGTTCCCTTCTGCTAACCGGATCAAATGCGGCGTGGAACCTTGGCACAAACACCTTGCAGCTGGGTGGCAATACCTCATCCAACACCCTCTTTCTTTCCGGCGGGGCGCAACTCGCCAGCACCAACGCAGTAGTCGGCGGAACGTCAGGTGCCGACCACAACCAAATATCCATCAAGGATTCCGGCTCCGCCTGGATCAACTCCGGATCATTGCTGGTGGGCCATGGCGGCAACAGCAATACCCTGTCGATCATCGATGGCGGTCGCGTGGACAGCCTGTCCGCCATGATCGGCTCCGGGGCGGGAGGCACCGGCAACTGGGTTCGGGTATCGGGAACAGGCTCACTCTGGATGAATGGCGGCAACCTGACACTGGGCGATTCCGGATGGGGAAACCGATTGGTGGTTTCAGATGGAGGGACGGTCGATGTTGGACAAACCCTGTCCATGAAAAACCAATCCCTCCTGGCCTTCTCTTCCGGCGGCCATGTTTCCGCCTCCAACTACTACCAAGATGCCTCCTCGACCATCTCCTTCAACAGCATGACCAACCTTGCCGTCGATCCCGTGACGGAGCTGCTAGCCGTCAGCGATACTGCAGAATTTGAATCGGGAGCCTCGCTCGAATATATAGGAACGATTGACGAACTCGCCGTGAGGACGGTCTATACCAACCTCCTGGTCTCCTCGGATACGTTGATCGTGGGCGGTGTCACCAATGCCACCGGGGCGGATCTCTACGAATTAAGCAGCAAGGGATATGGATCGCTGCTGGCGATAGAATTCTTTGCCCTGAACGACGACCTTTATGTCGAGATCATGCGCGCGCGCCTAGCCGATATCGCCGGATTCGATGAAGGAACCGACATGGCTGCGGTCTGCGATGAAATCGACCAACTGGCCTACGACGGCAACTCGGCAGCCATCAACCAGCTTGGTATTCTCACTGAACTCGATGGCTCGACCCAAAACTCGCAACTGGCTCAACTCTACGATCGCAGCGCACCCACCTATGCCCATATGGGCGGCATGCTCGAGGGCTTCAGACTCACCCGCCAGCGCGGGGTGATGCCGGATTCCATGTGGCCCATAGAGTCTGTCGAACCTGTCGGGGCGCACGGCCCGCATTTCTATGGAGACCAGATCCAAGGCTGGATCGAGGGACATGGAAGCTGGGGCGACCGCGATGGATCTAGCGGCTTTTCCTCCTACGACCACTCGATTTACGGCATGGTTGCAGGCATCGACAAATCGTTCGGCAATCTTCTTGCCGGATTGGCCGGGGGCTATGCGACATCCGAGATTCGCCAAGAAGATGGCGACAACAGCAAGGCCGGAACCGGCTATGGACTTCTCTATGCGTCTTGGGGCACCACCGACTGGTTCGGCGATTTGAACCTAGGCTACGGGCACAGCTCGATCGAAGAAAACTCCGGAACCCTCTTCGATACGACTGCGAAATTCGACGCCAACCAACTGGCCTTCTACACCGGAGGCGGCAAGGAATTTATCTTCCGAAACGATCAACTATTCCTCACCCCGAGCGTTGGCCTGCGCGGATCATACTACTCGCAGGAGAACTACACCGAACACGCCTCGACGGCGGTAGCTCGCAAGGTGGATGCCTACGACCGCTGGAGCATGCAATCGGAGCTAGGACTCACGGCCAGCTTCCAGCGCAAATACAACCGCATTGTCCTGATGCCGGAAACCCACGCGAGCTGGCTACATGAATTCAATAGCGACGAGGAACGCGTGGGCTATTCCCTGGTCGATGGGTCAGGACACTACACATTCGGAATGCAAGCTCCCGTTGAAGACCTATTCGAGGCGGGGGTTGGACTTTCGCTGTGGAACAAAACCAAATCGGGAATCGTACACGAATGGTCGATGGGGTTCGATGCCCGCTTTGGCAATGGATATTTCGCCAGCGCGCTCAACGCACGTTTTCTCTTCAAATTCTAGTATGTTTCAACTTGCGGAGCATGAATGATCTATCGACTGAAGGATGGAGAAACGGTGTACGAAACAGGCGGTTGCCGGGGCGTGAAGCTTTACGAAGCGGCCGGGAATGAATATGTGCATCTGCGGTTTGAACCGGGTGCGGAAATTCCGGTGCATAGCCTGCCCTTAGCGGTTTCCTTCTATGTTTCGAAAGGGCGTGGCACCTGCCATGTTTCCGGAACCGAGATCCCCGCCGTTGCCGGCGAGATGCTCGAATGCCCGCCCGACGCACCCCGCGGCTGGCGGAACGATTCCAACACCCCGCTCGAAGTGCTCGTGATCAAACGTTCGCCCTAAGCTGTAGGCCCGGCCCCCGACCGGGCGGCAGACGGACGGCAATGCGGATGCGCACCGGGTGAGGTACCTATCTATTATACGTATTTCCCATGCGACTGACACAGAAGGAGAAAACCAGCATACTGGAACCACGCCTCGGCAAAGGATTCTCGGCTGCCGGCACCGCTTCCCGCGCTTCGCTCTGGGTAAGCGGTCTCTACACCATTGGGCCGCTGGTTTATGTGTAGAGAACGTTTACCCGAACAAGGTGAGGGAAACGTTGCCCGCCATGCGAGGGGTTA
>DAOVNC010000279.1 GCA_030630445.1 Kiritimatiellales bacterium
ATGCATTCGGAGTCCACCCCCTGGATATCAGGAAGGCCAAATAATCAGGATCGTTAGCAGCGGCATCCCATAGCGTCACGGTATCACCTCGTAAAGCTCGGATTGTTTGCGCCACTCGGGAACCATGGGGAAAACGACAACCTCCCCGGCGGTGTCGCGGTAGGGTTCTTTCTCATTGTTGTATAGGATGCAGTTCCATGTGATATTTCGACTGTGTTCTGTGGACTTGATCCGTCTTAGGTATTTCCGATCCGGCCAAACTTCCATATTTTTGGCGGCGACTCCTGTCGCCGCAAAGCTGACTGTTTGAGTGTAGCTTGTTAAATCGACTTCGCCGGGATCATCGTAATAGATGCGCGGCGGTTCATCCTCGGACGGCACGGCACGCCAAAACGGCACATAGTCGAAGGTGTAGAAATGACAGTCCAAGTATTGGGTTGATCCCGACGTGACATAGAAGGTTGTCGACTCAGGCTCTTGCAGGGTGCAATAGGTGTTCCTCCCTCCATTTACAGCGTCCCATGTATAGAGTTTGTAAGGAATCCAATCGTCCGAAATGGTGATGTTTCTAGGGACTTCGTGAGCCCATACAGAATAGGTGTGCAAATTAACAATCTTCACATATTCTTCGTCCGCCATTACTGCGCCGAAGGTTGTTCCACCATTGTCCTGAATGTTGGCCGTCGGGAAATTCTCCCCCGCCCGATGGACAATAGCCCGGACAACAACCGACCCCATTTCGGCGGCAATAGCAGAGTGAGCAAGTAGCGCAATCAGACCTATGGATATATATTTTTTCAACATTATTCAAACCTCTCACTGTATAGCCCGGCGGCCTCGTCATTATCAAAACTGCGGATCATCGCGACAACTTCCCCTGTCCTCTGATCCACCGCGAAAAGTTCAAAATCCGCATAGGGAAAGGTGTTCGTATTGACGGCGGCGGCGGTGTTGGTGGTGACTAGATCGACCGCCGCAAATTCCGGTGCGGTGTTGGTGACGGAAACAAGGCCGTTGCTTACCGTGGTGAACTCGACAATATTGGTTGACCAGCCGGAAACCTCAAAAACGGTGTTGGTGGAAATGTTTGTGACCGTGCCGCTGAATTCCGGTTGCTGGACTACGGGAATCACAAAACGCGCATGGGGTTTGTAGACCGGGTTGTAGATCCCGGATTGAGCCAGGCAAAGCCCGGAAGTAAATATGAGAGTAAGAATGCAGATGGTTTGCCAGTTATGTCTTTTCATGATTAAAACACCTTATTGATATGGTTGATTGAAATTCGGGATTCGCCCTCTTGGGCCTTGAAATAGATTATTCCCCAACAATTGATGGTGGCCGCGCCGCCTGGGTAGATCACATTGCCGCGCCCGGCGGCGGGATCGGTGGAATCATCCCCCCACCAAACCGGATACTCCCCGGTGTTCTGGACAATGCGTTCCTTGATCAGTGCATTGGCGGGCAGGATGGTAAAAGCATCTATTGCAACCGTGATCGCCGCTGGTGTCTCGATAACCGGGGCGGACAGATCAACCTGGACATATCCCTGGACAACGCTTCGCGTGTCGCTCACCGGCCCGAGCGAAAGAACATATTCAATCGTCATGTCGGCGTCCGTCATGTTCTTGAAAGTCACGCTGGTGAAGACCGCCGGAACATGGGTGGTTTTATCCTTCGAGAGTCGGACGGTTGAATAGCCCGTACCGGCCTTGAGCGGGTTGGCTATCCCGTTGTCCGGAGAAACCCATACGTCTGAAGACGAGGTGGTGGTAAAGACCGAAATATATGACCCACGGAACGGAACGATTTCGCTGCTCCTGGCCGGGATCGTCAAATGGCCTGCGCGTTGCTGGTTTGAAATGGGCATGGTCATGGTGTTTCTCCGTTCATGGCCATAAGGCCAAGCAAGGCTGCGCCGATAAGGCCGACTTTCCAGCCGGTGGACAGCTTGGTTCCGGGCTCTTGAGTTGGCAGCGTAGTTTTTTCAGGGTTCATGAACACCGGATCGCTGCCGCCATTTTGCTGCGCGGCCAGTTCAAGAATGTTTTCCGTGTTGGCGTACATGTAGGTCATGGCGTTATCGAGCAGCGCCGAGGTGCGTTCATCCATGGAGCTCGTGACCAGGCTGGCCCCCTCCCCCATCTGAATGCCCGAGTTGTAGGTTGCGTTTTCCCCGAATATCAGCCCCGCGTTGTCGGACAAATCCGTTGCGCCGGATTCGATCAAGGTGGCCCCCATTCCGAGATTCGTGGAGGTGTATTCGCCGTTTTCGCCGACAACGACCGCGCTGTCGCTGGCCATGATATCGTTGTCGTTATGCACGTTTGACGCGCTGGATCTGGTACTGCCGCCACCCATTAGACTCTCCTTTTGTAGATCGTTTCGAGTTTTTCAAACCCGTGTTGTTCAAGCCGCTTATCCATGCCTGGCCGTTGGCTTCGTACTGTCCATGACGCAAGACCGCTCTTTTCGGCCAGGCCATGGATGAGCGGGAAAAGGGTGCAGATAAAGGGTTCGTCCTGCGGCTCTATCGAAACCGCGTGAATCACCAGAAAGTTGGAAGGCTTCCCGAGATCGCGTTCAATGCAGCCGGTAAAGATCCCGATAAACTCCCCTGCCCTTTCGACCCGGTAAAGCAGGATGCAGCCCGAGCGGATTTGGTTTTCGATCCAGTCCAGGGCGTCCGCCGTGGTCTGCTCGGATCGTTGAATCAGCTCGCGGGCTTGCTCGAACCAGGCGGAACGAGTGCAGGCCTCAATACACAGATCGTTTATTGGTTTCTGGTTATCCAAACCACTACCCCCGCCACAACTGCAAGACCAACCACACCGGCAACCACGGTTTGAACGGTGGACATTCCGCCGTTGTTCATCACCATGTCCGAGCCGGTATTATCGCCCCATTGGTTCTGCTGGTTCCCACCGGATGATGCGCCCCCCTGAAAGGAGGGCGCACTACCGGCGCCAAATGCAGCCAATGGCCCCATTACGCGGCCTTCTTTCCGCCGTACATGTAGAGCCCGACACAGAACGCAATGGCGCTTGCGATCCCAACCGGCTTGACCCATCCCGGCAGCGCCTTGCGCTGTTCGAGCGGGTTGGTCGGTGCAACCGGGCGCGGGGCTTCAACGCGTGCGGTCGGACTATCGACCTCTTCGCTGCCGAAACCCGATAGCCCCCAGATTTCATCAGAGGCCCGGTCGGCCACTGCCGTGGCAATGACCTGGCCGGCCGATGAACTCGCCGCTTTATTCAAAGCATCGAGAAGGTTCATGCTACGCCGCCTTCAGGAATTTGCGGACCTGCTCATACCACAGGCGGCAGTTCGCCGTTACCGGCACACCGTCGACCGCGAAGTTCGGAGCCACCAGCAACGAGCCCAGACCGGTTTCAAAGAAGTAGGCCGGGAGGTCTTCCTTATTGAAGTCGAGCGTGGCGTAACCTGCCTGCGGACTGCGGTAGCAGTATTTCAGCATCTGGTTGATCATGTCCTGGCGAACATCACGAAGCGGATACTGTTTGGAGTTGATCGAAATCGTCCAATCCTCCACGACCAAATCGGTCGGCTCTTCCAGATGGAAGGCGTTCAGGCACAGCTCCGGACTTTCAAACGGAATCGTGCTGATCTCGACCGAGCCACCCGCCGCCGGAACCAACTTGTCCTGGCTGTTGATGCGGATGTGTTCACCCAGATCCTGTTTGAGGTTGTAGTCCACTTCGCCCCAGACCTCGACACGGGTGCAACCCGTGGTGTCAGCCGCGAATTCGAAATCCAGGACCATATCTTTCAGGTCGCGGGTTCCGAGTGTGAGCTGGTTGCGGCGGCTTTCATCCTTGCCGGTTCCGGCAGCCGGATCGTAGTGCAGCAAGTGTGCAGCCGTTCCGAGTCCCAGGGACTCGTAATGCAGCAGATGGCGATAATCCATGAATCCCGGCGTCAGGCTGTTTACCAGCGCAAAGTTGCCGTCGTTCTTGTGCGTTACCGACAGCGTGAGGGCGTCCAGGGCATCCTTGAATGCACTGCCGACGCAAAGCGCCGCACCGTTGAAGCCCAGGAACGCCAGGCGTCCGATCGTGCCCTGGTGCTTGATATCGATCGGCAGCGGTTTGTTGCCGCTATCCGATACTTCGACGGATCCGAGTTTTTGAAGATTCCGGATCATTATTTTACCACCTTGGATTTAACCGCGTCGACAGCGCGCGCAGCTTTCGGGGTGGCGAGATTGCCCAGCACACAGGCGATAGTCGCCAGGGCGACGAAGCCAAGTGTGGTTTTGGGCGTGAGTTTTGGTGCTTTCATGCGTTCCTCCGTGTTGGTTAAAAATTGCATTCCCAATGTCGGAAACAATGATTACACGGAAAAAGGCCGTTTCGAAAAATCACGCGAAATTTTGTGCAGGCAAAAAATTAACCCGCAGAATATCAGCGGGTTAGAGAGGAAAATAGTTGTTTTTTGTTTTCGAACGTCCCGCGTGAGGATTCGACGCGCTCGCGAAGACCTTCTCAACGCTGTTGTTCTGCAACACCTACTCCAGCGGCTAAAGGGACTACCCTCCACTGTTCTCTGGTCATCCCTCCATCGGAGCATCAACCGTACTGGCCGGAGACGGTCACGAGCGTGCTTTTCGTTTTTTATAACTGCGATTTTCCTCTCGGATTTCTCAATGATACACTTGGGCATCTTTAGACCAAATCCAAACAATGTATATAAACATAAAAAATATGATATATTCTGTACATATATATGCAGCATTTTAAAAACAACTATATTGGACATCATATTGGTATATATTATGCTTTATCTTTGTATTGATCCCTGGTTGTTCGATGGATGATTGGCCCCGACGAGGTGGGCGCTAGCGGGGAAATAGCTCCTTTTCCTTGATTTTAACTTTGGTAGGAATCATGTACTTCCCCGTTCACTAGACAGGAGGGAATTGATGAAAAAGGCAGGATTCCGAACTCCGATGAATACTCATAACGCGCTTCATCAGTCCATAATTTCCATTGTACTGATGTCGATCATTCCATCGTTATCTTTGTTTTATA
>DAOVNC010000042.1 GCA_030630445.1 Kiritimatiellales bacterium
AGAAACCAAGGGAAGACCTATAAACAACTGCACCAAGGTGAGTTGTTTGGAAAAGAGTAGCTTAAGATACCCCGACCCTTGGGTCGGGGAGCGTCATTGTTTCCGGAGCGGCAGTTGGGTCGGTCGCCAGCAGGTAGGCCCCGTAGCCGATTCGGGAGGCGGGGTGCATGCTTCCATCTGTAAATAACAGGAGCGGGTTCATACGGTTCAGCCCGTTGGGTGTTGCCGGCAATATTCATACATGGCCATTGAGGTGGCCGTGGCGACGTTGTAGGAATAGGGCATGCCCCAGACGGGGATTTCAACTACGGCATCGAGCAGATCCAGACATTCCTGAGAGAGTCCTTCGCGTTCGGAACCCACGACCAGCGCCGTCTTTTTCGGGAAGAGATAGTGGGGAAGCTCGGTGGAGTTCGTCGTTTGTTCCAGACCCACTAGCGTGTAGCCCTCTTCTTTGAGCTTTTTCAGCGCGGGCACCAGACTGTTCCGCGCGGTCAGCGTTACTTGCTCGGCGCCGTCGCGGGCGATTTTGCTGATAAGTTTCGGGTTTCCCGTCGCGATGATCTCGCGGACTCCGCAGCAGCCGGCGGTTCGGAATATGGTGGAAAGGTTCACGTTGCTGCGCAGGGGGCTGCAGGCAAGGATGAGAAGACGTTCTTCTATGAGCGATGTGGGCGGCTTGTGCCGCAGGTGTTCAAATTGATGAATGATGTGTTCCTGGTTAGTGGTATGTTGATGCCGAGCGGTAAGCGGAGCGCCCGCCGCCACGGATCATGCGGGGGCGACTACGCTTGTGATTTGTTGTTTTTCTTATCTTTCTTCGCCTGTTTCTTTTCTTTTAGGCTCAGTTTGGCTTCTTTCTTCGATTCTTTGCCGCCTTTGTTTTTGGATCCCATTGCGTTTCTCCTGATAAGGTTAATGTATTGAATCGTTTCGGAGTTCAACATTGTATCGGTTTAAACGCTTGCCGCATATAAGCAAGTCACATCATTTTATCCGGATGCCGTAAGCGGGTAGCTGTATACGTTTTGAAAGGTTCGCTTTGGGCTTTTGCTTGGAGGATCTGTGCTTTAAAAATGGGCGTGTTAAATTTTTCGGGAGCTTTGTGCCTTCAGCGAGCGGGTGTTTTAAAAGGATTTGAGGAGAGGATATGGGAAAAGCAATTGCAATTGATGGGCCGTCGGCTTCGGGAAAGTCGTCGGTGTCGAAGGGGGTGGCGGCGGCGCTGGGGTTCATCTATGTGGACTCCGGTGCGCTGTATCGCGGCGTGACGTGGCAGGCGATCCGCAAGGGCGTCGATACGAAGAATGCCGCCGCCGTGGTCGAATCGATGCACAACGCGGAGTGGGATTTCTTTGTGCAGGAGGGCGCGGCGGTCTTTTCGGTCGATGGCGACGTCCCGGTGCAGGAACTCCGCGAGAAGGATGTGCGCGAAGCGGTCGCGGATGTGGCGGCGGTTCCCGAGGTTCGGAGGTTTGTGGTTGAAAATCTCCAGTCGCTGGAAAACTTTGGCTCGCTGGTGATGGAGGGGCGCGACATCGGAACGGTGGTGTTTCCCGATTCGCCGTACAAGTTTTATTTGGATGCCGATCCGGAGGAGCGGGCGATGCGCCGCTACCGCGAACTCGTTGCGGCGGGCGAAGACGAGAAGGCGCACGAGGTGATGGATAGTCTCAAGAAGCGCGACCAGATCGACGCGACCCGCAAGGCCGATCCGCTGAAAGTTGCGCCGGGGGCGCAGGTGATCGACAGCACCTCGATGGGGTTGGACGAGGTGATTCAATCGGTGATTGATGTGGTGAAGGGGGCGTTATGAGTGATTTGGTTAAACGCGAAACGATGGCCGCCATGCCGATCTACACGTTTTCCACGCAGCTTTTTAAGTTGTTCCTGCTGGTTTGGCATCGGTTTCGCGTTTGTGGCGCGGAGCATATTCCCGACCAAGGGGGGGTGCTGATTGCGTCGAATCATGCCAGCTTTCTCGATCCGCCCGCCGTGGGGGGGGGCTATCGCGGGCGTCCGGTCCACTTCATGGCGCGCAATACGCTTTGGAATTCCAAGTTTGGCACGTGGTGGATGACCAAGGTCGGCTGCATTCCGGTCTCGCGCGGCACCGGCGACATGCGGGCGCTGAAGACGACCATCAGGATGCTGAAGGAAGGTAAGGCGGTCTCGATGTTTCCGGAAGGGACGCGGACGGAGGATGGCGAGCTGCAGGAGGCCAAGGGCGGCATCGGCTTCATTATTGAAAAGTCGGGCTGCGTGGTGGTGCCGGCCTACATTGACGGAACCTACAAGGCGCATCCGAAGGGCACCAAATTCATTAAGCCCTGCAAGGTCACGATCACCTACGGCAAGCCGATCATGCAGGAGAATTTCCAGGCATTGGGAACCGGCCGCGAAGCCTACGACAAGCACGCCGCGCTCATCATGCAGCACATCGCGGAGCTGAAGGCGGGGGAATAGTTTTTACTGCGTATTGCGTACTACGTATTGCTTGACCTTGTCCTGCGGTTCAAAAAATACGAATCCATATTCTTTATTTTACTTGATCTAGCCAAGTTGGCCATCTATCCTGCCCCTGGAGATTGGAAATGGACAAGCGAATCAATATCTACGAAGCCAAGACGCATCTTTCCGAGGTGATCAAGCAGGTCCAGGAAACGGGCGAACCCTATACCATCTGCAAGAACAACAAGCCGGTGGTGGATATCGTCGTGCATCAAAAGGCGGAGAAAAAAAAGAAGCTGCCGGATCCTTTGCCGGAATATGATGGCAAAGGGGGGTATCTGTGCGATCCTCTTGAATCGACCGAAGATTTGTGGCCCGAGGAATATCGCTAATGCTCTTGCTGGATACGCATACGTTTATTTGGTTGTGCATGAATCGCGAATTATTGCCGTCAAAACTTCTTCAATTGATGAACGACGAGTCTGATGGCCTGTTTATTTCGTCAATTACCGCTACTGAAATAGGACTCCTTGTTAACAAGGGAAAAGTTTCAATTCCTCGCTCATGCGAAGAGTTCCTGCACGAAAACCTCTCTTGTTTTGGGATTCATGAGGTTCCGGTAGATGTTGAAATTGCGTTGGCTTCTACCCAGCTTCCGCCGATCCACCGCGACCCGTTCGACCGGATCATTATCGCCACTGCTCAGTCGCACGGCATGACCATCCTGACGAAGGATCGAACCATTCCAACCTATCCAAAAACGAAGGTGGTGTGGGAATGATGAATCAAGCCCACGAAGTGTTGAAACAGGTTTTTGGCTTCGGCGAATTCCGCCCCAATCAAAAGGAGATCGTCTCCGCGTTGCTTGAAAAGAAAGACGTATTCGCGGTGATGCCGACGGGTGGCGGCAAGTCGCTCTGCTACCAGCTTCCGGCGCAACTTCTCGACGGGCTGTGCGTGGTGGTTAGCCCGCTGATTTCGCTGATGAAGGACCAGGTCGATGCCGCCAAGGCCAACGGAATCAGCGGGCGGAGTTTTTGAATAGCTCTTTGGTGGGGTCGGAGCGCAACCGAGTTTTCCAAGCGTTGGAAAACGGTTCGTTGGATCTGCTCTATGTCTCACCCGAACGTTTCGCGATGCCGGAATTCATGGCCACGCTTAAACGGGCGAAGATTTCTTTTTTTGCGATCGACGAGGCACACTGCATCTCGGAGTGGGGGCATGATTTTCGTCCGGACTATCTGCTGCTCTCGAAGATTATCCCGGAATTCCCGGCCGCGACGGTCGCCGCGTTCACGGCGACGGCCACCCACCAGGTTTCGGTCGATATCACCACCAAGCTCGGGCTGCGCGATCCGCATCTGACGAGGGCATCGTTCGACCGGCCAAACCTGTTCTACCAAGTGGTGCCCAAGGATAATCTCGACCTGCAATTGCTACAGTTCTTGAGCGAGCATCAGGGCGAGGCGGGCATCATCTACCGCACCACGCGCAAGAGCGTAGAATCGACCGCCGAGTTTTTGCAGGAGCAGGGTGTGCAGGCCGTGGCCTATCACGCGGGGTTGACCCCGAAGCAGCGCAAGGAAAACCAGGACCGGTTCAACCGCGACGAGGTCGACGTGGTCGTGGCAACGATCGCGTTCGGCATGGGGATCGACAAGTCCAACGTCCGGTTCGTGCTGCACGGCGACCTGCCGAAAAACATGGAAGGCTACTACCAGGAAACCGGCCGCGCGGGGCGCGATGGGGAACCCGCGCACTGCCGGCTTTTCTTCAGTCGCGGCGACATGGTTCGCATCCGCTACTTCATCGAGCAGGTGGAAGACCCAAACGAACGGAAGATTGCCGAGCAACAGCTGTTTCAGATCGTTCGGTTTGCCGAGGCCAACGCCTGCCGCCGGAAGAGTCTGCTGGGCTACTTCGGCGAAACCTACGGAAAGGACAACTGCAAGACCTGCGACATCTGCATGGGCGACGTGGAGCGGCTCGATGCCACCGTCCCGGCGCAGAAAATCATGTCGGCGATCCATCGCTCCGGCCAAAAGTTCGGCGCGGTGCACATTGCCGATATTGTCGTTGGAGCCAAGACCCAGAAAATCCGGCAGATGGGGCACGACCAACTCAAAACCTACGGCGCGGGCAAGGAACGGGATAAGAAATATTGGCGGCGAGTGATTGACGATCTGCTGGCGCAGGACTGCATTATCCAGAATCAGGAGCAATTTTCCGCGTTGGAGCTTACGTCCAAGGGACAGCAGGTATTGCTCGGCAAGCAACGGTTCGAAGTAATCCGCCAGAAGAGTCTCAAGAAAACCTCTTTTGCGGGTTTGACCGGCGACTATTCCGAAAAGCTCTTTGGGCAGCTTCGGATCCAGCGCCAGCATCTGGCGCAGAAGGAAGGGGTTCCTCCCTTCGTGATTTTCTCCGACCGGACGCTCCGCGAAATGGCGCTCTACTTCCCCGACACCCCCGAGCAGATGGCGGGCATTTCCGGCGTCGGCGCCGCCAAGCTCGCAAAATATGGCGACACCTTCATGACCCTGATCGAGATGTTCAAGCATGCCCATCCCGAAGAGGTGCGGAAGCGGTCGCTTCTGAAGGTGCCGATCAAAATCGCGAAGAAGCGCAAGAAAACCGGGCAGACCATCGCGGACACCCTGGACTTGGCCAAGCAAGGACTAAGCATGGAGGCCATTGCCAAACTGCGTGGACTGGCCGAAGGAACCATCAGCCAGCACATCGAAAAGCTGCTCGAAGAGGGGCTGGGAAAAGACCTCGATGTGGACCAGCTTCTGGAGACTTCCAAGCGGCTCCAGGTCGAAGAGCTGTTCAACCAGCACGGCGGAAAATCGATGAAGTCCATCATCGAAGCCTCCGGCGACACCGTCACCTACGCCGAGCTCCGCCTCGTCCGCGCCTTCATGCAGACGGAGTAAAAAGATACCTTCTGGAGTGCGGTGGCAACTGAAAGGCGACACCGCTTTTTCCTGTGCACAGAGCGGCGTGGCGCTTTGCTTCCCGCCGCACTCCAGAATGTTACTTTCCAACGAATTAACTAGCCTCTCCAGCCGCTTCAGTTCAGGTTCCCCCTCTTCCAAACAAAATACGCAAGGATACGACGATGAGTACATTTAAAGATCTTGGCATTGCCAATGGATATCTCAAAGGACTGGCGGAACTGGGTATCCAGATCCCGACCGAAGTGCAGGCTAAAACCATTCCGAAGCTGCTGGGGAAAACCACCGATTTTATCGGACAGGCCCAGACAGGGACCGGCAAGACCGCCGCATTCGGCCTGCCGCTGCTCGCCGCCGTGGATTCCACGCAACCGCACATCCAGGCCGTCGTCCTGGCTCCCACCCGCGAGCTGGCGAAACAGGTTCAAAAGCAGCTTTTCCGCTTTACCAAGCATACCGGAAAAATATTTTCGGAGGTCGTCTGCGGCGGCGACAAGATCGACCGCCAGATTGCCGCGCTGCAACGCCCCACACAGGTGCTCGTCGCCACGCCGGGCCGCTTGATGGATCTGCTTCGGCGCAAGGCCGTCGATCTTTCGAACGTCAAAATCCTTGTGCTCGACGAAGCCGACGAAATGCTCAAACTCGGCTTCCGCGACGACATTGAATCCGTCATGAAGATCACCAAGGGCGGGCGCAATATTTGGCTGTTTTCCGCCACGATGCCCGGCGGAATCAAGAAGATGATCGGCAAGTATCTTTCTCCCGACGCCCCGTTCCTGAAGATCGACAAGAAGCACATCGTCAACCCCAATATTCGCCACCAATGCATCCTCTGCAAGGAGGGGGAAAAGCTGCCCAAAATTATTAAATTCCTCAAAGACCGAGGGGAACAGCGCGGACTCATTTTCTGCCGGACGCGCGCGGATACCATCGCCTTCGGCAAAGAGCTCGCAGCGCAAGAGGTTTCCTGCGTCGTATTGCACGGCGATCTGATGCAGTCCGAGCGCGACAAAATCATGCGAATGTTCAAGAAGGAACGCGCGCGCATCCTTGTGACCACCGATGTTGCCGCACGCGGTATCGACGTCGAAGGACTTTCTTTCGTGATCCATCAACAGTTGCCCGAAAAGAACGAATACTACACACACCGTAGCGGGCGCACCGCCCGGGCCGGGAAGACCGGTATCTCCCTCGCGCTCATCACCCGCCACGAAGAAAAGCAGCTTGCCCGGCTCGAAAAGCAGCTTGGCATCTCCTTTCGCGATGTGGGCTGATGGATGATGGATCGCGTTCAAATTTTCACCGACGGTGCGTGCAGGGGGAATCCCGGGCCTGGGGGCTATGGCGTGGTGCTGGTTTTCGGTGACCGGGAAAAGGAGCTTTCCGGCGGTTTCCGCAAAACCACCAACAACCGGATGGAGCTACTCGCCTGCATCGAGGGGCTCCGTTTGCTCAAGCATCCCTGTGCGGTCGTGCTCACGAGCGACTCGAAATATGTCGTTAATGCGATGGTCAAGGGCTGGGCAAAGCGGTGGCGTTCCAATGGGTGGAAACTCTCCCCGTCCAAGCCCGCGAAAAACCCGGATCTTTGGATCGACCTGCTTGATCTGTGCGAAACACATAAGGTTCGTTTTGAATGGGTGAAGGGGCACAACGAGCATCCTGAAAACGAACGCTGCGATGCCCTCGCCGTTGCCGCATCGAACGGCAAGGATCTGCCTGTCGACCTTGTTTTCGAGAATCCTGAAGTTCCCGAAGGCGATCTTTTCAGTATCTAGACAGTATCTAGAGGGCGGGGCCGTCGGCGGGGAATAAGGGGCGGCGGCTATTTTTTCTTTTTGTTTTTATTCTTATTGCGGGATGCTCTTTTGGGATTTCGGGCTTTTTCTAGCCACGCGTCGGTTAGAAAAGTTTTGGAGTTGGCCTGTTTGTCGAGAATGGTATCCCCATGCTTGAGCAGTACAAGGTATCCCGCTTTTTGATTGCCGCTGGTTTTGGGGTCTTTGCCCTCTTTGGCAACACTGACTTCGGTGATGGGTTTGGCCGTAATCAGATGCTTGAGCGATTTGCCCACACCCACGGTAATCTCTTCGATCCCATGGTCGTGGGTGGTGATCTCGCGGCTATCGACCGGGCGCGAAAAAACGAACCATTCCAGTTGGTAGGTATCCGGGTGGGTGGTTTTGTTCCATGCCATGATGGTTAGTTCCACGGCAACATTTTTTGTTTTGGTGGACGTGATTGTGGTTTTGTTTTTGCTTTTCGTTTTTTCCTTGTTGAATCGAGATCTGTTTCCGTCTTGCTGGATACGGAAATACGGCCGTCGTGCATGTTGGCCAGTGCTTCGGTTTCGAGTTCCTTTTTGCGTATCATGGTGCGTCTTCTGGCTTCGGCGTCGGCATAGTCTGCCGCAAAGAGCTTTGCCCGCGATGATTTAGCCAGTGCGGAGTTTGGGTGGGTCACTTCTCCGGCACCGGTCATGAGCGTGACTTCGGCATGGGTCAGTTTTACCAGGGTGCCATGGATTTTTTTCCGGAGGTCAGGGCGATCGATAGCTCTGTGCCGGGTTCCGGAGCTTGGAAGGTCGGTGCAATTTTGGCCTTCTGTTGTTCATAGTAGGCTCGGAGATCTTCGGCATGGGTCGGGAGCGTGGATAATAGGGTGCATATTAGCAGGGCGCAGAGGGTGGGGGTTCTTCTCTTCATGATTTGACTCCAGTTACTTCCCGAATGCTGTCCGGTACTACACGAAAAGGCAAGGGGATTATTAAGCGCGGAAGAGATTCGCTATATTCTGCGAGTCCGGTAGAACGTGTCCGAATTGCGTGATGCTTGCTGCATTGGGCCAACCTGTTTTTGAGGATCCCCATGAAAAAGACCTTTGAATTGACTCATCCGAAAATCAAATATCCCCGCCTGATCGAAGGGGTAAAAAACGACGTGCGGAAATACATCAAACGCGAGCGCCGCAAGGAACTTCCGGAAGAGGTGGATTTCTGGGACTTTGATTGCAGGTTTGGCGACACCGAGGCCGGGGCGAAAGTGATCCACCTGTCGGAAATGGACAAATATATCAACGATGCCGAAGCGCGCGGGTTGCAGTCGTTCTACATCGAGATCCTCGCCAAGCCGGGCATCCGGACCAAAAAGCCTCGACCGGAAGACACTCCCAAAACCGAGCATCTTGAAATGAAGAAGTTTGGCGCGGGTTAATCCTTTGAAGGCCGCGCATGAAAAAGTTTAAGCAACCGCCCAAAAAATATCAGCCACGCGGGCTTTCGATTCTCTATGAAGACCACGACATCATTGTGGTCAACAAAGTGAACGGACTCCTGACGGTGAGCACCGACCGGACTCGGGAGCAGACGGCCTACTATCTTCTGACCGACTATGTGCGCAAGGGGAACTCGAAATCCCGAAACCGGGTTCATATCGTCCATCGGTTGGATCGCGAGACCTCCGGCATCCTCGTTTTTGCCAAGAGTGCGGAGGCCAAGGAATTTCTTCAGGCGGGGTGGTCGGGGTTCCAGAAGAAATACTATGCGGTCGTCTGCGGAACACTGACGAAAAAGGAGGGGACCATCACCTCCTATCTCGCCGAAAACCGCGCACACAAGATGTATTCCATTGCCGATCCGCGAAAAGGAAAGCAGGCCAAAACGGCCTTTCGCGTGCTGAAGGAATCGGAAGCGTACAGCCTACTGGAGATTGATCTGCTGACGGGCCGAAAAAACCAAATCCGGGTTCACATGGCCGATGAGGGCTGTCCGGTGGCGGGCGATAAAAAATATGGAGAAAAGCAGCCGGGCATCAAGCGTCTCTGCCTGCACTCCGCCTCGCTCACCCTTGACCATCCCTTCTCGAAGAAAACCATGACCTTCGAAACCAAGATTCCCGCCTATTTCGAAACCCTCGTCAAGCAGGCTAGTGGTCCGAAACCGATATCGAAACCAGGATAAGCCACAAACCAGTTTTTGGGTTCATATCGCCAAACCCCCTGTGGTGCATCGTTCGGCTTTTTTGCGTGTATTCGGGAGGTGCGGGCTGTAGGTTCCTTGCTTCATTTTTTCAGGAGATTGTTTTATGGCCAAGCAGAAGAAGACGGCGATTACGCCGACGCGGGAAGAGAATTATCCGGAGTGGTACCAGCAGGTGGTGCGCGCGGCGGAGTTGGCGGAAAACAGCGATGTGCGCGGCTGCATGGTGATCAAGCCGTGGGGCTACGCGCTGTGGGAAAACATCCGGCGCGGCCTCGACAAGATGTTCAAGGCGACGGGCCACGAGAATGCCTATTTCCCGCTGTTTATTCCGCTTAGCCATCTTGAAAAAGAGGCGGAGCATGTGGATGGATTCGCTAAGGAATGCGCGGTGGTGACGCATCACCGGCTGGAGGCGGGGCCGGATGGCAAGCTGGTTCCGGCGGGCGAACTGGAGGAGCCGCTGGTGGTTCGGCCGACCTCGGAGACCATTATTGGATCGACCTTTGCCAAGTGGATCCAAAGCTATCGCGACCTGCCGCTGCTGATCAACCAGTGGGCAAATGTGGTGCGCTGGGAAATGCGCACGCGCCTGTTTTTGCGCACGACGGAGTTTTTGTGGCAGGAGGGGCATACCGCCCACGAGACCGAGAAGGAGGCGATGGAGGAGACTCGCCTGATTCTGGATCTCTATAAAAAGTTTGCCGAGGAGTACATGGCGATGCCGGTGCTGATTGGCGAAAAGACGGCGGGCGAGCGTTTCCCCGGCGCGGTCAGTACGTTGTGCATCGAGGCAATGATGCAGGATCGCAAGGCCCTGCAGGCGGGTACGAGCCACTTCCTCGGGCAGAATTTTGCAAAGGCGTCCAATATTCAATACAGCAGTCGCGAGGGTGGAAAAGAGTTTGCGTGGACGACCTCGTGGGGCGTTTCGACCCGGTTGATCGGCGGGATGATCATGACGCACGGCGACGACGACGGAATGGTTATGCCGCCGCGTTTGGCGCCGTCGCATGTGGTGATTTTGCCGATCATCCGCAAGGAGGAGGATCGCGAGTCGATTCTGGAATATTGCAACGACCTTGCTACCAAACTGCGAGTCCAACGCTTCCACGACCGCGATGTGGAGGTGGTGGTGGACGACCGCGATATCAATGCCGGCGAAAAAGGATGGGGTTGGGTGAAGAAGGGAATTCCGATCCGCGCCGAGGTTGGCCCGCGCGACATGGCGAACAACTCGGTCTTCATGGCGCGGCGCGATACCGGCGAAAAGCAGGGCGTCGATAAGGACGAATTCGTGGCCAACATTATCCAGACCTTGGACGGGATCCAGCAGAACCTTTTGCAACGCGCGCTCGATTTCCGTGCCGAAAACACGAAGGAAATCGATTCCCATGATGAGTTTGTGGAGTTTTTCACGCCGAAAAACAAGGAGCGTCCGGAGGCGCATGGCGGGTTTGCGATGAGCCACTGGTGCGGTGGCGAAGAATGCGAAAACAAGATCAACGACGAGCTCTCGGTCACGATCCGCACCGTTCCGTTCGACCGGGGCGAAACCGGGGCGGGGGAATGCATCTGCTGCGGAAAACCCAGTCCGGGGCACGTGGTATTTGCGAAGAGTTATTAAAATGATGAATGATGCGCGAGACGTGACCGGACAGTCTCGCTTCACGTCTCATGTATTTGGAATTGCCAATTGTGTGCCGGTAGGCTAGGTTGCCGATATGCGAATTACTAACTATTTCCTGTTGTTTTTGACGGTTGGCCTTTGCTTTGGCGGAGCGGTCCATGGTGCCGATGACGAAAAAGCCTATGTGGTCGAAGAACGTGGGCGCAGCACCTGGCGCGGAATGTTTGATACCAAGAATCCCGCTTCGGCGAAGCAATGGGAATATGCCCTCGATACCCAGAACAAGGGTTTGTTGAAGAAGGCAGACCGCCGAATGCTCTATCTCGTGCGACGCTGGCCAAACAGCAAAGAAGCTCCTTGGGCGCAGCGCGCCCGGGCGGATATGTTCTATGCGCGCGGCAAGCTAAAGGACGCTTTCAAGGAATACCAGTACCTGATCGATAACTATTCCAGCCGCATGCGTGACTATGACTCGGTTCTTGAGAGCCAATTCAACATTGCAGTCGACACCATGAACCGCCGTCGTATGCGCTGGTTGTTCGGCGGCTACCGTGCGCCGGAATATGCCGTGGACTATTTCGAGGATGTGATTCGCAACGGGCCGCAGGGTGCGCGGGCGCCCGAGGCGCAGTTTTTGATTGGGAAAGCCTATCAGGAGTCGAACGAACTTGAGTTATCCATCGCGGGCTATGCCGTTCTGGGCTACCGCTACCCCGATAGTTCATTTGCCGAGGACGCCGCTTGGCAGCAGATCAATTGCCTGGACCTGTTGCGCAAGGAATACCCGAGCAGTCGCGATATTCTGGATCGTACGCTGACTTCAACCACCGTGTTCCTGACCACGTACCCGGCGTCGAAGCACAAGAGTGAAATCATTCAGTTGCGCAATCGGCTTTACGAGGTGAAGGCCCGGAAGGCCTTCGATGAAGCGACCTTCTACGCCAAAGTGCCGAAAAAGCCCGAAGCCGCCATTCTCTACTATCGGAAAATGATCGAGGAATATCCCAAAAGCAAATTGGTTCCCGAGGCCAAGAAACGCATCGACGATCTAGAGTCCCTGATGGCGGTTCCCGATAGGGCACTCGCCGAAGCCGTACCTCGGTCGACCGCCGTTGAAAAGGAAACCCCGCATGTCGACAGTTAGGTTTGTTTGGGGTTTGTTGCTGTTTGCCGGATTGCTCTCAACGGCCTCAGCCGTTGAAGTCGATCTGCCGAAGGAAATTCCCGACGAACCGTTCGATATCCAGGCCGCGCGGCTGGAATATACCAATGAAACCCTGGTCGCGAGCGGCAATGTGACGGGTCGTTTCGAGAATGTGATGATCCGTGCCGACCGGATTGTCGCCAATCCTGAAAGCGGCGATCTGCATGTCGAAGGCAACATCCTGTTCGAGCGCGGCAACGTGGAATGGCGAGGCAGCGATCTGGACTACAACTTCATCAATCAGGAAGGGCTGTTTGGTCCATCCTCGCTCTATTTCGAGCCGGCGTTCATGAGCGTCGACCATGTCGAACGCGTTTCCACGAACGAATATCTGCTGCGCGGCGCCACCTTCACCACCTGCCCGGAAGACTCGCCGCACATCCGGGCATACGCGAAAGAGGCGCGGTTGGTGGACGAAAAGTACATCAAGGCCAAGGGCGTCACGTTCTACGTCGGCAAGGTGCCGGTGCTGTATATGCCATACTGGCGCCACAAGCTAAACGCAGGCATCTTCTCCTTCAAGCTCGGCTACGGCAGCGAATGGGGCGCCTACGCGCTGACCAAGACCACGTTGCCCATTGCGGAAAACGTGGACTACATCACCGACATCAACCTCTACAGCGAGCGGGGCGTGGGTATTGGCCAAGGCTTTGCTTGGGAATATCCCCAAGCGGTCGGCGAGTTTGCCGCCTTCTACCTCAAGGACCAGGATCCTCATGCCCGCTTCGATTCGCCGCTGATCGGCGACGACCGCTACCGTTTCAAGCTGGAGCAGCTGCAAAACTTTACCGACACCCACTATCTCAACACCAAATGGAACTACCTTAGCGACCCAGCCATTCTCGAGGAGTTCTTCAAATCCGAATACCGCAACAACGCACAACCTGAAAACTATCTATCGTGGGTTTATGGAAACAGCCATGTGGGTTCCGAGGCTTTTGTCTCCAAACGCCTGAACGACTTCTACGACAACACCGACCGCATCGAATATTCCGCCGATCTCTACCGCACCCGGCTCGGCAATTCCCCCTTCTACCTAGCCAGCGAAAACTCCCTCGCCCACCTCGAACGGGTCTATGCCTCAACCAACACCGTGGACAGCGCGTACGACACCGCCCGCCTCGACACCGCCAACACACTCTACCTGCCGCAACGCTACGGTTTCCTGAACCTCGTTCCGCGCGCCAGCTACCGAGTAACCTACTACTCGAAAACCGACGCCGGCAACGGCGGGAACGACGAACTGCGCCATATTCCCGGCGCGGGGATCGAAGCGTCGCTCCAGGCAACGAAAATCCTTTCCGAACGGGAACGGTGGTATGGAAAAGGGCTGCGCCACAAGATCGAACCCTATGCCGACTATATCTACGAAAACACCTCGATCTCCACCGACCGCCTGCATCAATTCGATGGGGTTGACGAACTGACCGATGAAAACAAGGTGCAAATCGGTTTGCGGAACGTACTGCAGACCAAACGCGACGGGCGGCTTGCCCGCTTCATCGACCTCGACCTCTACACCTACTACCTCGTTGAAAAGAACGAGGCCAAAAACGATTTCGATTTTCTCTATGTCGATGCCCGTATGCCGCTTGCGAAACGAACGATGGTCGACTTGGAAGGGGTATACGATTGGTATGCCGGAAAGCTTCCCTACTTCAACACGCGCATTTTGCATGATCGCGACGACATTGTCTTCTCGCTTGAATATTTGTATGAAGACAGCGAACGCTCGCTCTGGACCCCGCGCATCGATCTGTTTCCAAAGAGCAATGTGTCGTTCGAGGCCTACGCCCGCTACGACGACAACAGCAACGACCTTCAGGAAACCGCCGTCATTGGATACATGAACTGGTGCTGCATGCGCTATGGCCTCGGCTACCACTACTACGACGACGGCGAGCAGCGCGTCATGTTCTCCATCGGCCTCTCCGCCTTCCCCGAGGCCCGGCTTGGCAGCGGGCTTTAGAGGGATGAATCATCAATTATAGGATCGACTCCTTAACGGAAGTTGAATTCAGGAGAACTGTAAGATTACGGTTGATTAAAAAAGAGTACGTATAACCATAGGTCTCTGTGCTGCTCCTTAATTAATCGGATATAGATTGTTTTCAAAATCAACAACAAATGGACAATCTGGGTCGGGATTATTCATCGATCCGGTCACCGCCTCTGCAACTGCATGACAACCGCCTTTGCATATTTCTAAATAATGGCAACTTCG
>DAOVNC010000451.1 GCA_030630445.1 Kiritimatiellales bacterium
AATCCGGCTGAGTTGCAGCGACGGGTCGATCAACACCTCCACACCGCGCTGTTCGAAAAGCTGCAGCACTTTGGGTAGCGGCGTTCCTTCCGCCTTCAACCAGGCCCGGTCGCCCTCCAGCCGCAACGTGGCGGCCGATGTAACCAGCGGCAATAACAGGAGCGCAATGACAGGGAAACGTCTCATAGATTCGAAGGTAACGCTTCAGCTTGGAAAAACAATGCAAATAGCGTCAAACTCATGCAAAACCGCTCGCGCAATGGATTTTCCATGCCGCGTTTCCCTTCCCCATCGAGTTTCTTTAAACCGCAAGTGCGGCGGGCGTTCCATCATGGAAGATATTTTCCTTCACCTGCCGGTTCTTGAACTGTAAAAGCAGGTTTCCAATTTCTTTCCCAATGATTTTTTCGCACAGCTCCAGATCCCTTTCCCAGCACCCCAATGTCTGCTGGACCGCCGATTGCAAGGCATCGATATCATGCAGGTGAACGCCTTCGATATCGGCTACCCCGGCTTCGACATCCCTCGGCACGGCAATATCGATGATAACCAGCGGGCGGGCCGCCCGTACCCGCATGACGGGTTCGAGATCATGACGATCAATGACCGTGTCCGGGCTGCCGGTCGAACTAATGACCACATCGGCACGGGCCATCGCATCGAACCTTTCACCGAACGGGATCGCCGTCCCCGCGAATTTAGCAGCTAGTTCCTGGGCGCGGTCGAACGAACGGTTGGCCACCACCACGGAACATTCGCCTTTCTTCTGCAAGTGCCGTAGGCAACAGTAGGCCATTTCGTCGGCTCCAATCATCATAATTACATGCTGGTTGAGTCCTTTTGCCCCAAGCACTTCCCTGGCATGGGCAACCGCAACACCGCCAACGGAACGTGCTCCTCGACCGAGCGAAGTTTGCGTGCGCACCACCTTGGCGGTCCGCAGGGCCTTCTGGAACACACTGTTGAGGATCCTACCGGTCAACCGCTCTGCGCGTGCCGCTTCATAGGCATCCCGTACCTGGCCAGTGATCTGGGTTTCGCCCAACACCATGGAGTCCAGTCCACTGGAAACCCTGAACAAGTGCCGCAGCGCATCCGGGCCGCGATGGCAGTATAGATGGGAAGAGAGGTGAGGCGCTTTGCGGGCAAGGCATTCAAACATGCGAGCCATATCAATTTTTTCATCCCGAGAGGCAACGCCATATATTTCCACCCGGTTGCAGGTCCACAGCACCACCACTTCGGATAAGCCGACCTTTAACTGCAGCAAGCGGCTCACCTCGATGCGATCCGGATGCGCCACCGCCATGCGCTCGCGCACCTCGACCGGGGCGGTTCGGTAGTTGACCCCCGCACAAAGAATGTTCGATCCAGCTTGTGCTTGGGAAATTCCATCGTCTGCTCTTTCCTGTATCTTATTCAGCCTGAATACATGAACAATGCGATAACTTCGGTCGCCATTAAATGCATACAACAAAGATCCGTGTCTATCCGATTCGGAAAAAATAGTCTATTTATACGGTATCTCCCGAATATGGAGTCCTCGAAAATCCAGAGATAACGAGATTTCGTATAATCAAATCCGCCGGAATCAATTATCTTGATCATTACTATCGTTCTACTCATCTTCCATTTAAATAAATAAAATGATGCAGGCTCCCAAGACAACCAATAAAGGGATAGGGATCGCGAGACTAGCTGGTCTTTATTGACAAGGCATTATGATGAAGAGAAAAAACGCGAATCACAGCTTGGTCCATAACCTCACCAGCCTTTTTGGAATGGTTTTTGCCGCAGTCGGGTTTATCGCCGGGACCGCACTCATCGTTATCGATGCGCAAAACCATTTCGACAATCCCTACACCGGTATCTTCACCTACATGGTTATCCCGGCAATCCTCTTCGGCGGGCTGCTGCTCATCCTGTTCGGCGTATTGATGGAGAGAAGGCGCCGCCAGCGCGGCGATTCGCAGGGATCCCGCCTGCCGATCATCAACCTAAACGACAAAAAACAGTTTGCCTCCGTACTGACCATTGTCATTGTAACCCTGCTCTTCATCGCCATTAGCGTGGTCGGCGGCTACCGCGCCTACCACTTCACCGAGTCGGTCGAGTTTTGCGGAAAAACCTGCCACGATGTGATGAAACCGGAATATACAGCCTATAAAAACTCACCCCACGCCCATGCTGGCTGCACCAAGTGCCACATAGGGCCGGGCGCCGATTTCTACGCCAAATCCAAGCTCAACGGGCTCTATCAGGTCTACTCCACGATGTTCAACAAATACAGTCGCCCCATTCCCGCGCCGGTCCACAACCTGCGCCCCGCCAAGGAAACCTGCTACACCTGCCACTGGCCCGAAAAATTTATCGGCGCAACGGAGACGACCCGCACCTATTTCCGGGCCAACAAGAAAAACAGCCCCTGGACCATCCAAATGCTCATGAACGTCGGCGGAGGAGGGAGCGGCCACAGATCGGCCAAGGGAATCCACTGGCACATAGCGGGAGAGAACACGGTGGAATACATCGCCAGCGATGAAAAGCGGCTGGAGATTCCTTGGGTTCGCGTAACCGATGCCGCCGGAAACCAAACCGTTTACCAAACGTAACTACTCAGGTAGCGGCAACGTAGCCGGGCGGCCTCGAAACAATCCGGAAATCGATTCGAAGGCTCCAACCGCATTCTTCCGGGCGGTGCAGATGTAGCTCCGGATCCGGCAGAAGTCTTCGGAGTGCAGGGTG
>DAOVNC010000330.1 GCA_030630445.1 Kiritimatiellales bacterium
AAGCCGACTTCGTTTTTTGCAAAGGCGGTGACGATGGCGGCGCGCTGGCCAAAGCAGCGGCGCAGGCCGCGCGCGACATTGTATTCGCCACCGCCCTCCCAGGCGCGGAACTGCCGCGCGGTGCGGATGCGGCCTTCGCCGGGGTCGAGGCGAAGCATGACTTCGCCCAGCGAGAGGATATCGTAGCGGCATTCACTGGCTGGTCTTGTTTCTATTGAACTCATTCGGCGGATCTCCTTGAAATACTAGACGCCGGTGAATGCGGAGAACCCGCCATCGACCGGAACAATTGCTCCGCTGACAAACTTTGCGGCTTCCGAGACGAGGAAGTGGATGGTGCCGAACACCTCGTCCTGTTCCCCGAAGCGGCGGAAGGGGGTTTTGTTGATCACTTGCTGTCCGCGCTCGGTGTAGGAGCCGTCTTCGTTGATGAGCAATGCGCGGTTTTGGTGGCTGATGAAAAAGCCGGGGGCGATGGCGTTGACGCGGATGCCGTCGCCGTATTTGATGGCCATTTCGGTGGCCATCCATTTGGTAAAGTTGTCGATGGCTGCCTTGGCGTTGGAGTAGCCCAGCACGCGGGTGAGGGTCTGCGCGGCGGACATGGAGGAAAAGTTGACCACACAGCCGGAGCCTTGCGCCTTGAAGGCTTTGGCGAAGGTCATGGTCGGCATGACGGTACCTTTGAGGTTGAGGTCGAGCACTTTGGAGTAGTCGTCCATCTTGAGGTCGAAGACATCTTGGTCGGGGCCGATGGTGGCGCCGGGCATATTGCCGCCCGCACCGTTGATGAGCACGTCGATGCGACCAATGTCGGCCATGATTTTTTCGTAGACCGCGTCGAGGGCGGCTTGGTCGAGCACATTGCAGGCGTAGCCGCAGCACTTGTCTGAAATGGATTTTGCCTCGGAAACGGTTTCGTCCACCTTGTCCTGGAAGAGGTCGAGATAGATGACGAACGCGCCCTGTTCCTGTAGATATTTTGCGGTTCCACCCGCCAACACGCCCGCCGCACCGGTGACGGCAATAATCTTGTCCGATAGGTCAAAAAGATGCTTCATAGGGTTTCCTCTGTTAACTTCATTCAGAAGCTTGGATAACGCTTGCCGCGCATTTCCTCAAGAAAAAACTTGCTCTTTATCTTTCATAAAACCATTGTCTCAAAGGATTGAGGGCGGATTATTATGGTGAGTCAGAAACAGATTGCAGAGAAATTGGGCGTATCCATTGCGTTGGTGTCGCGCGTTTTATCTGGACGGGCAGAGGAAATTGGTATTGCGCCGAACACGATTGATCGAGTTGAGAAGATGGCGGAAGAGCTTGGCTATGTTCCCAGCGCGGCTGCCCTGTCGCTTAAAGGCAAATCAACCCGGACGATCGGGGTTGTGGTCTATGACTTTAAAGACCCCTTCTTCGGCACGGTGGTTCATCACTTGCAGGCGCTCGCGCATGAGCATAACTACACCCTTCTGCTGGTTGGTTTTCAGAATCGTACGCCGGATAAGCGCGACCTGCAGCCGTTGTCGAAATTCAACCTCGATGGAATCATTGCGGTGGGCAGCGATTTTGTGGAAAACTGGCCTAAAGACTTCAGTCATTTGCCATGCGCCCGCATCGGGCATGGGAGCGAAAAAATCGAATCCCTTAAAGTCACGAGTAGTGAACAGGCGGGGTATGCGCAACTTGCCGAACATTTACGGGGAAGGAATCTCCACCAAACGGTCTTTCTTGGAGCTGATACGGCCATCCATCGCCAACGTAGCGATGCCTTCGAAAAAGCAGCCGCCGGTCTAACGATGACTTCGATCTTCGATCCTAAACCGGAAGATAGTTCTTTCGAGGTGGGTCGTGACCTGACCATGCAACTCATCCACCGTGGCCTTCCAGAAGTACTGGTTTGCGGAAACGACCGCATTGCCATGGGTGCCATCCATGCTGCAACCGATGCCGGCATCCGGGTGCCTGAAGATTTGAAGGTCGTCGGGTATGATGATATCCCCGCCGCCGCCCAGTTCCTGCCGCCACTCACCTCGATCCGGCAGCCGATCGCGGCCATCGCAAAGGAAGTTTTTGATGCCGTGGTCTGTGGCAACTGCCCGAACGAGACTCGGCTGTTGGCCCCGGAGTTGATGATTCGCCGCTCCGCATAAGGCCGCGCTTCGCCGGCTACGCTTCCAACTTGGCGGCTTCGGCTCGACCTTTTGCGAGTATCCAACGACGGGAACGGAGAGGATCAGTTGGCGGGGATCGCTGCCTGCGCTTTACGGTCGCCCACCTTGAAATGGCCAAGTGGCTTGCCCGACCGCGTTTTGATTTGCCAGACCGCCCCGGGGCGGGTCTGCTGGGTCTTGGTTTTTCCTGTGCCAATCAACCCAAAGGTCTTGGCGTGTCCCTTGCTGTCCATCCAGAAAAGCTCGACGGGATTTTCGCGCTGATTAATGAAGAATACATTGAACGGGTTCCCATCGGGTTTCGAGGGGGGCGCGGGTTTGACCTCGGCCGCATGCCAGGCCAGTGCGGGGAGGGAGCTGATACGGGGTTCGATCAAAGGCGAAAACTTTTTCGGCACATGGGCACGAAATTCAGCGAGTTTCGCTGCGTACTCGGGTTGTGTCGCCAAGTTGGTCCACTCGTAGGGGTCTTTTCCGATATTGTAAAGCTCTTCGTCGCCATTGTCGTAGTGGATGTAGCGCCAGTCCCGTCCACTGATGCCGCAGTTGCCGGGTGTGCCAAGATACGTGGTGGCCATGTGTTCCCATTCTGCGGAGGCATCCCTTAATAGCGGAAGTAGACTCGGGCCGTCATTGCTTGTTTTGGCGGGCAGGCCGGCGAGTTCCACGAGTGTGGGGTATAGGCTGACGAGGCTGACGGGTTGGTTGCAAATGCTTCCGGCTTTCGTGCCGGCCAGCAGGCCGGGTGCGGCGCCCTCCGGCACCCGCACCATTAGCGGGACGTGCGTTGTTGCGCGCCATGCAGTATATTTCTGCCAGTGTTGCTTTTCACCGAGGTGCCAGCCGTGGTCGCTCCACAAAACCACGATGGTATTATCCTTGTTCGGTCCGTCTTCGAGCGCATCGAGAACGCGCCCAAGCATGGCATCGGCAAAATGAATCGAAGCAAGATATCCCTGGATACCCTGTTTCCATTGCCCTTCCTTGCGGATATGGGCGAAATAGCGGTTGGGGCCTCTCCGTTTCCCGGCGGGGGGAAGGTCGTCCAGATCCTCTTCCAGATAGCCCGGCGGCAGTTGGATTCCCTCCAGCGGGAAGGGCTTGAAATATTCTTTTGGCACAAACCAGGGTTCATGCGGGCGGTAGATGCCGCAGGCCAGGAAAAAAGGTTGTTCGTGTTTCCGTCCCAGCTGATCCCCGATCCATTTGGAGACCAGCCAGTCGCCACCGTATTCCTCGTTGGTGGCGTCGAGCGGCCCCCAATCGGTTTCAACATACTGCCAAGGCCCGCCGCGCGGTAGGCTGAGGGGGCGTGTATCCGGGTAGAGGGTGGGCGGGAACGGATCCTCGGTTTCCTTGGCCGGGTAGTATTCATCCCACGAGCGCGCGTCGATGAAATAGTGTAGAATCTTGCCAGAGCCACCCGACCAATAGCCATGGTTTCGGAAATATTGAGGAATCAGATCCGCGTCGGGCAGTACTTCCCTCATTTTTTGGCCATTGTTGTAAAGGCCGGAGCGATGCGGCGACAGGCCGGTCATGATTGACGTTCGCGAGGGGTTGCATGAGGACGCGGGACAATGCGCGTTGGCGAAAAACACGCCGCTTGCCGCAAGGCGGTCGAGGTTCGGCGTGAGGGTCTGCGGATGACCGCCCATGCACCCGATCCAGTCGTTGAGATCATCCATGGAAATGAACAGTACATTGGGTCTGACGGCCGCAGTGGTTTCCCTCTGTTGGTCGGCATTCAGAGCGGTCGATATCATCAAACATCCTGCTAGGTAAATAAATCCTCTTTTCAAAACATATCTCCTTTTGTAACTACTCAGGTAGCGGCAACGTAGCCGGGCGGCCTCGAAACAATCCGGAAATCGATTCGAAGGCTCCAACCGCATTCTTCCGGGCGGTGCAGATGTAGCTCCGGATCCGGCAGAAGTCTTCGGAGTGCAGGGTG
>DAOVNC010000320.1 GCA_030630445.1 Kiritimatiellales bacterium
CGTCAACCATTCCGCCGTTGCTCCGCGGCTCGGTGTGCTGCTTTGCATCAACGGCACGGGCATCCTAAACTCGTGGACGAAGCGTCTGTTGGGCGACCTCTCCTATCAGGAGATGGATGCGTTGGCCGAATCGGTTCCCGTCGGCAGCGACGGCGTGACGGTGCTACCGTTCGGCAACGGTGCCGAGCGCGTGCTGGGCAATCGTAACGTTGGCGCACAAATTGCCGGGCTGGACTTCAACCGACACGACCGTGCGCACATCTGCCGGGCCGTGCAGGAGGGGATTGTTTTTTCCTTCATGTATGGAATGGAAATAATGAAAGAA
This sequence comes from Kiritimatiellales bacterium, assembly GCA_030630445.1. GTDB lineage: Bacteria > Verrucomicrobiota > Kiritimatiellia > Kiritimatiellales > Pontiellaceae > Pontiella. The sequence goes on from DAOVNC010000320.1 coordinate 326, forward strand.
ACCGGCATCGAGATGAAAACCATCCGCGCCGGGTTCGCCAATATGTTCATGAGCGATGTGTTCTGCCAAACCCTCGCGGGGGTTAGCGGCGCAACGATCGAACTCTATGAAACCGACGGCTCGCTCGGCGCGGCGCGCGGCGCGGGTATTGGCGCAGGAATCTACGGCTCGTTCGAGGAAGCGTTCCAATCCTTGGAAAAACGCAAGACGATTATTCCAAAGCCCGGAAACTATGCGGAGGCATACGCGGCGTGGAAGAAACATTTGGGAAGTGCACTTAACCAGATCTGACTGATCCGTCGGATCCGTCGAATTTAAAACAACAGGAGATACGAAATGAGCATTGTAGCAGGAAATACCGAATATTTTAAAGGCATTGGGAAAATCGAATTCGAAGGTCGCGACAGCAATAATCCGTTGGCGTTTAAATGGTACGATGAAAATGCCGTTGTAGCTGGGAAAACGATGAAGGAAACCCTACGTTTTGCCATTGCCTACTGGCACACGTTCTGCGGAACCGGCGGCGACCCGTTCGGTGGTGGAACGCACACCTTCCCATGGTTCGATGGCGCCGATGCCGACACCCGCGCGAAAAACAAGATGGATGCCGCGTTCGAGTTCATCACCAAGGTCGGTGCGCCTTACTATTGCTTTCACGACTATGACCTCGTCGAAGAAGGCGATACCTTTGCAGAGTCCACCCGCCGCCTGCAGGCGATTGTCGAATACGCCAAGGAGAAGCAGGCGGCATCCGGCGTCAAGCTGCTCTGGGGCACGGCCAACCTGTTCAGCCACCCGCGTTACATGAACGGGGCTGGCACCAATCCCGATTTTGGGACGGTGGCCTATGCGGGGGCGCAGCTCAAGAATGCGCTCGATGCCACCATCGCCTTGGGTGGCGAAAACTATGTTTTCTGGGGCGGTCGCGAAGGCTACATGAGCCTGCTCAATACCGACATGAAGCAGGAGCTCGACCACCTTGGTCAATTCCTGCGCATGGCGCGCGACTATGCCCGCGCACAAGGGTTCACCGGAAACTTTTTCATCGAGCCCAAACCCATGGAGCCGAGCAAGCACCAGTATGATTTCGATGCGGCAACCGTCGTCGGCTTCCTGAACGCCCAAGGCTTGCAGGATGACTTTAAGCTCAATATCGAGGTCAACCATGCCACACTCGCGCAGCACACCTTCCAGCATGATTTGCAGGTGGCCGCCGACAACGGCATGCTCGGTAGCATCGATGCCAATCGCGGCGACTACCAGAACGGATGGGATACCGACCAGTTTCCGATCAATCTGGGCGAAACCGTCGAAGCGATGCTCGTCATTCTCGAAGCGGGTGGCCTGCAGGGCGGGGGAACCAACTTCGACGCGAAGATCCGCCGCAACTCCACGGATCTCGAAGACCTCTTCATTGCGCATATTGCGGGGATGGACACCTTTGCCCGTGCGCTGGTGGTCGCAGACAATATCCTGACCCATTCGTCCTATAAGCAACTACGCGCGGATCGCTACGCCACCTTCGGCAACGGAAAGGGCGCCGTCTTTGCGGCGGGCAACCTGACGCTCGAGCAACTCGCGGCCATCGGCGCGGAAGGTGGCGAGCCTGTCCAGATTAGCGGCAAGCAGGAGCTATACGAGTCCATGATCAACCAGTACATCTAATCTCTATTGAATCATTAGCGACCCTGTGTTTTCTTCACCCTGTGGGTGTAGCGCGTGCCTCCCGAAGGGGGCGCGCCCTCTGCAGGCAGAGAGCCCCGCGCTACACCTTCGCTAGAAAAGTCGCTAATGATTCAGGCTTCCATAATATAATAAGAATATCCGTATTGATCCCCATGCCTTTCAAATAGCCTCATTTCCTTTTCTGTATCCTTAATGACAGACTGCATGATTGTGTCTTTTGAGTGCTTGAAAGAGTTCATCTTCTCTCTAAGTGGATCATAGTAGTTTTCCCACCATGCTTTTGACGGCAAACGGTGAATCCCTAGGATTTTAAAACCTGATGAATTCGCATGCTTTGAGTTTTCTAATTCAGTGGTGATGGCAGGATAGGCGTTTTGCCAATAAGCTCGTACAGGTTCCGGAACTTCACTTGTGAAATAGCTCAACTCCGAAATAACAGCAATTCCATTAGATGCCATCAATGGTCTCCAAGCGTCCAGGGCACCTTTAAATGTCAAGTTATAGGCGGCACCTTCAGACCAAAGCAGATCAATGCTTTCAGGCTTCCAATCAAGACTCCCCATATCACATTCAATCGCTTCTACCAAATCTTCAAGTCCACGCTGTTTTGCTCTATTTATCAGCTCATCAAGAAACGCTCTTGAAAAGTCTACAGCCCGTATTTTTGATTTAAATTTGTCCGCCAAGAACAGTGTTCCCACACCAGTGCCGCAACCGATATCAGCTATTCGTGGATTTGCTGGCAACGGTTTGATTTTCGAAAGGATATGATTCGAGAAATTTGTGTCCCCCGGACCTTGTCTCTCCAACCCGAGATGTAGCTCAATAAGCGCTTGAATATATTTATCGTGCTCTTCCATTTAATATTTCCCCTTTTCAATATCGACGTATGGCAATCTATTGATTGATGTAACTACAAGGGCTCTTCTTTAAAACGGGGATTTTTTTCTGTTGTTAAAACTAGAGATGTAGCCTCCGGTCGTTATTTGCTTCGCAAATAATCATTTCTCTTCGCCCATGGCCCAAAGGGACTTTTCAGCCTCAAGGAACAGCGGGTCAAAATACACCAAGGACGACATCTCGGCAATTATTCTGCCCATAATTATTCTGTAGAGGAACTTGCAAAACCTCTGGTTTTGCCGTTCCAGTTAATGGTTGTCGGTTATTGGTTATCACTGCTCCCCTGCATGCTGATAACTAATAACAATTAACTGACAACTGCCGCTCAAAACCGGGAGGTTTTGCAAGCGGCTCTGTATATGTTGTTTTTTCCGGCTCTGCCGGGTTGGGATCATGCAAAAAAGCAAAAAACAGCTTGATAGAAACCATGAGGAAGGATAAAAGAAAGTAAATAGATAGGGAAAGCAAATAGGAAGAGCGGATATGAGTTCGACATTTTCAGCGCGCAGAGAAGTGATTCTAGAGGTGCTTGCCGAGGACAGTAGTGTAGGCGTTTCCGCCCTTGCGAAGCGGTTGGGTGTCACTATGGTGACGGCTCGTGCCGACCTCGCAGCACTGGAGGAGGAGGGGGTGCTGGTGCGTACGCACGGCGGGGCGCTCCCGGCGTTCCATCCCAAGATTTTTGCCCGGACCCGCGAAGAAAAAGAGCACAAGGCATCCATTGCCAAGGCGGCGGCCGCCGAAATCCAGAATGGCGATACCGTCATTATCAGCGCCGGAACCACCACGGCACTCATCGCCAAATACCTGCTCGGCAAGCGCGATATCCACATTGTCACCAACAACACGCTGCTGCTGACCTATGCCCGCATGAATCCACAATTGCGTGTGACGCTCGTTGGCGGCGAATTCCGCTCTTCGGAGGAGGGGCTTGTTGGCCCCATGGCGCTCGCCGCGCTCGACCAGTTCCATGTCTCCAAGACCTTTATCGGCATCGACGGCGCGTCGGTGAAGCAAGGGTTCACGGCCCACTTTCTTGAAAGCGCCGATCTCGTCCGCAAGATGGCCGAGCAGGCCGATGAGGTGATTGCCGTTTCGGCCTCCAGCAAATTTGGAAAGCCGGGCTTCGCTCGCATTTTGCCGTTCGAGGAGGTGGATACGCTCATCACCGACGCCCAACTGAGCAGTGAATTTAAAGAAATATTAACCCATGCCGATGTTCGAATCGTGAAATCCGGGGTGGAAAAACAGGCCGTACGCAATACGTAGTACGCAGCATGAATTACGCATTACCCGTTACGAATTAATCAGGAG
>DAOVNC010000266.1 GCA_030630445.1 Kiritimatiellales bacterium
CGACGAGCACATGTACGCCCCGACGCACGGCCTTGACCTGCGGGTTCTGCCCCACCCCGCCAAAGATAACGGTGTGGGTTGTTTTGGTATGCTTGCCATACTTCGCGACGCTATCGCCAATCTGCGCGGCAAGCTCGCGCGTTGGCGCAAGGATGAGCACCAGCGGTTTCCCGGACACCGGGCGTTTCTTGCCGATGGCCAGATACTGGAGGATCGGCAGCGTGAACGCGGCCGTCTTTCCGGTTCCCGTTTGCGCGCAGCCAATCATGTCGCGCCCCTTGAGCAGCGACGGAATCGATTGCTCCTGAATCGGTGAGGGTGTGGTATATCCCGCCTCGGATACCGCGCGGCCAATTTCAGGCAGCAGCAATCCGAAGACGCCATTGGAGTCGTTTTCTTTCTTCATTTGTTTTCCTATCCGGCGAATTAAATATTTTTCTGCTCGCCGCCGGTGGAGTGAAGAAAAAGGAGGACGTTGCAGAAAGCAACACGTCCGTTGATTAATTAAAGGGGGTCTTTTATAGACAACCCCCGTCGCTGTCAAGCGGGTTCGTTAATGCATAAAAGCACTTTCCCCTTTTCTTTGAGGAGATTACCCATAACATGTCCCACCATGCGAATGTCTTCCCATGTCAAAGCAACCTGCCTAGTTGCTGCAACCCTCCTTCCAATCCATTCCGGATTGGCCCAAACAGCCATAGACTGCCTTAAGGAGGGCCGCGAACACCGGCTTGCGGGGGAATGCCGCGAAGCCATTGAGTGCCACAAAAAAGCCATTGAGCTAGATCCCTTCAACGCATGCGCCTACCACAACCAAGGCCGATGTCTCCAGGACCTGAAAAACTATCCAGAGGCCTTGGCATGCTATGACAAATCCATTGATCTGGTTTGCCTCCATGTGGATTCCGTTTATGCTGCCCGCGCCCAACTGCATCTACGCAAGGGTGACTTCGAAAAAGCGATTGCAGATGCCGATGTGGCCATTGCGATGATGAAGGAAGATGCGCCGAAACGCTACGATACGCGTGGACGGGCTCTATATCAACAAGGCAAGCTGCAGTTGGCACATGATGACTTTACCGAAGCGCTCAAGCTCAGCCCTACCTTCTTTTCATCACTGGTATTCCGCGCAAGAACAAACCTCAAACTTGGGCGGAAGAAAGACGCGCTATCCGACCTGATCCGTGCACATCAACTCTTGGGCACCCACAAGGGTCTGGAAATCCACATCCTCTTTTCGATAACTTGGATCGTGGTTCCTTGCGTGATTCTTCTAAAACACCGCATACCGGATTGGTATAGGGCGCAATCCGAAAAGCAATATGCCCCGTTCATTAAAATGCGGATTTGCAGCGAGGAGTTTGCCCAAAAATGCGTGCGCTTCGAAACCGGCAAAGGAGGCACCATGCTACTGGTCGGTTTATGGATTGCCTTGGTAGGAGCCCTCTTCTTCATCTTCACGATCCCGCTCTTCATTGCCTAGCAGCCTGCCGGAGTTAAATATCGAGACTCACAGGAATGGTTGATGGCCGCAAAAGAGCGCCCGAATCTCCGCCATTTATCCGCCGGATCTCTAGCGATAGCGGGGAATCCAGTCGCCGTGGGCCTTGAACATATCCGTCACCAGTGCGCGGATCTGGTCGAGCGGGAGTTCGGCGGAGAGATGCGGGTCGAGATAGGCCGCCTGGAAAACCTTCTCCTTGTTTTTCTCCAGCGCAGCCTCGACGACCAGCTGGTGTACATTGATGTGCGTTCGGTTGAGCGCAGCCAGCTGGGACGGCAGCTCACCGACAAAGCACCCTTGCACCCCGTTCCGGTCCACCATGCACGGCACTTCCACTACCGCGTTGGCCGGTAGGTTGGAAATCAATCCGTTGTTGAGGATGTTCCCGCCAATGCGCGTGGGCACATCGGTTTCCATTGCCTCCATGATCCAACTGGCATATTCGCTGGAACGCTTGTGGGAAATCTTCTTGCTGCCGAGCAACGTTTCTCGCTGTTTTTCCCATGCGGCAATCTGCGCAATGCAGCGACGCGGGTATTCATCGAGCGGAATATTGAACTCTTCGATCAGTCCGGGGAATTGCGCCTTGATCCAGTAGGGATAATATTCGGCGGCATGCTCGGACGACTCGGTGATGTAGTGACCAAAATGACGCATCATATCCAGTCGGATCATATCGCCGAATTTTTTAGCTCCCTTTTTACGGGCAGCTTTCACCTTGGCGGCGGCCAGCTTCTTGATCTGCGGATACAGGTCTTTCCTTCCATCGGAAATTTCCAGCAGCCAGCCCATGTGGTTGATCCCGGCAATCTGCCAACGTAGTTTCGGAAAACCAGAGGGATCAAGATCAACATCCTTCAGCAGGGTTTCAGCACAAACCTGCACCGAGTGGCAGAGGCCGATGGTCTTGACATTCGTCCCTTGGAGCATGGCTCCGGTCAGAATCGACATGGGGTTGGTATAGTTGAGCAACCACGCATTCGGGCAAACCGCCTCCATGTCCGCCGCAAAATCGAGCATCACTGGAGCGGTGCGTAGCGCACGGAAAATACCGCCAATGCCAATGGTGTCGGCAATGGTTTGCCGCAATCCACATTTTTTGGGGATCTCGAAATCGGTGACCGTACAGGGTTCGTACCCGCCGACCTGAATGGCGTTGACGACATAATCAGCGCCTTTGAGCGCCGCCTTCCGCCGGTTCGTCCCGAGATGCGACGTGATTTTGGCTCGCCCCTTGTTGATGCTATCGTTCAACCGGTCGAGTAGCAACCGCGACTCCTTCAGCCGCTTCGCATCAATGTCGTAGAGTGCAATATGCGCATCCTGCAGCGCCTTTGACCGCATGCAGTCGCCCAGCACGTTTTTTGCGAATATCGTGCTTCCCGCACCCATGAATGTGATTTTAGCCATATCTGTTTTCTCAATTTAAAATGGATTTCTGCTGACCTCTCCAGCTACGCATTCACAACACACGACAGATGTACCCAGAGAACGAACTACTGCTGTTTATCCCGTTTCTCCGGCCAGTCTGTCAAAGAGGTATTACAACTATCCTACAATCTGGAGAGGCACAAAAAACCCGGAGGGTCGGGATGATTACCGACCTTCCGGGCGTCCGTGAATACTGGTGTTACAGAAACCGGTTATTCCGTGATGACACGATAGAAGGTTTGGTCTGGACCGATGGCGTTAGTGATGGTGATTTCGCCGCCGGTTCCAGCGATACTCGACATAAACGGTTTCCAGTTCCCACTGATGATCAGGTTGGAGTTGGTTTCCACAGTGTAGGATGCTCCGATGTCGCTACCCCACGTGATTGCCATCTCAGTGCCGCCGGAAACGGGGCCCGAAGAACCCGAAATGGTGGCGGCGTTTCTTGGATAGGCCGCTAGCAGGATGCCATCATAGATCGCATAACAGCCGAGACCATCCATGTTGCTCTGATACACCTCCAGGGTGTAGGTACCGGCACCAATGGTCGTTCCGGTCAGATCAAAGTCCACGGTGTGGTAGGCCGGTCCGATGGAATAATCCTCGGTGGTCGTTCCTGTTACCGGTGCCCCCAGCGTTCCCCCGCTCAGGGAGTACGTGAGATCGGTAGTGTAGTAATGGTCCGTCAATCCAGTATTGTTGCTGATGCCGGAGAGAATCTTCAGGATCGCCAACTTCTGCTGGGTGCCTGTAGTAAAGGTCAGGCTGAAGCCGCGCTGGGGTGACGTATCCAGATTGAGGTTCCGGCTGATATAGACGGCGTCGCCATTGGCATAGGTGGCCGTCCCGCCCTGCGTTTGCGCAAATCCACCGGAGGTGGTGCTGATGGCGGTCAGGTCGGAAATCGCAGTAACCGAGGCATCCGTGGTCCAATCCGTTATGCCCAAGGTGGCGAACCCCAACTCGTTGTCTGTACTGCCTGCAAAAACATAGGCTCCGGTGTTTCCGTCGAAGGAGGAACTAAAGAGCACCGGGGACTCATGCAGGGTGATTTCGATCGATTCGGTAGAGGAGCCGTTAACATTGCTTGCTGTGAGCGTATAGGTGGCGCTGGCACTGATGACGATCTGGGTGGAGGTTATGCCCGTGACATCACCAATCCCCTGGTCGATGCCGAGCACGGTCGCGTCATCAACCTGCCAGGACAGCGTGACCTCCGGGGAATCAGGGAAGACATGCAGACTCGTGGAAGTGAAGGACTGAATCACCGGAGGTGTAGTAATCAGGGTGACTGTCACCGACGCAGTATCGGTTCCGTGGATATTGGTTGCCGTGAGGGTATAGGTGGCGTCGACGCTGACCACGACCTGTGTGGAAGTCAATCCCGTGACATCGCCAATGCCTTGGTCAATGCTGAGCGTCGTCGCCTCATCAACCTGCCAAGACAGCGTGACTTCCGAGCCGGCCAAAACGTTCGTGCTGCTGATGGTAAAGGATTGGACAACCGGAGGTGTCGAAATCAGGGAGACTGCCACCGATGCGGTATTGGTGGTTCCGCCACCGATTGCCATAAGCGTATAGGTGGTGGCGGCATTGACCACGACCTGGGTGGAAGTCAATCCTGTGACATCGCCAATGCCCTGGTCGATGCTAAGGGTATCGGCAAAAGGAGCCTGCCATGAAAGCGTAACCGTGCTGCCGGCAACGACGCTCGTTTGATCGCTGGAAAAGTCCTGAATGAGTGATGTGTTAACAATTTCGATACCGGTGATACCGCCCTTGCCGGGAGCAGTGAGATTGTCAAGAATCGTGAAGCTCGAAGCGGTTAATCCGCTAGCAACCATGTAGTTCCCGACGTCGGCGTCGGCACTGGTTTGAATGAAACTTCCCTGCCATGCGGCAGTCGCCTGTTCTTTGCCGGATACGGCGGTGCCGCCTACTAAAAACCGGTGTGTCCGCGTGTGGTTGTCCGTTCCAAAATAGACGTAGACATCATAGCCTTGAGCGGTGTACTCGGTACCCAGCCCCGAAATAGAGAAGCTGTCGCCAGTGCCTCCAATACGGATGGCACGCCTCATCATCTCGGAATTCTGGGTGGCGTCCTGAAAACCGCTGGCATCCGAGGTAGCCGTAAAGTTATAGCCCGATACAAAGTCTATGGTTGCCGATCCGGCGACCCCGTCAATATCGACAGCGGTTGCCGAGGCTCCCAAGTCGACCCAACTGTCCGCCTGGATCCCATTTAAACCCACGAC
>DAOVNC010000086.1 GCA_030630445.1 Kiritimatiellales bacterium
CACCCTGCACTCCGAAGACTTCTGCCGGATCCGGAGCTACATCTGCACCGCCCGGAAGAATGCGGTTGGAGCCTTCGAATCGATTTCCGGATTGTTTCGAGGCCGCCCGGCTACGTTGCCGCTACCTGAGTAGTTACAAAAAATCTAAGGTAATGGACTTTTTAGCTACAGCTACCCAAACAAAAAAATTGGTTGGCGAAAACCCGAAAGAATATTGGAGCAATGCCAATTTCCTGAACATCCAGAAAGGTGGAAACAGCCAAAAACAAATGCTTTGTGGTTTTTCCACTATCTTGCAAGAGAAATTTGGTCTATCAATAAATACTACCAATCACCCTAAAGGCCCTTATTTCTATTTAGATGATTTTATTTTTTCAGGAAATCGAGTCCTTCATGATCTAAAACAATGGATCATCACTTCCTGTCCAACGCGTTGCCAACTACATATTCTCGCCATAGCATATCATCGGGGAGGGCAATATTATGCCAACAAAAATATCGATAAAGCTGCAAAGGAAGTAGGTAAAAACATATCTGTTACCTGGTGGCGATGCGTTGAGGTTGAAGATAGAAAATCCTGCACAAACTCTTCGGATGTATTGAGACCAACCCGTTTCCCGCCCGACCAATTCGCCCAACAGTATATACAAAATCTCAGTAATGCAGGATTCCCTCCTTCTCCTCGCAAAGTTAAAAATCCACCCTATGAATCCCCTTTCTTTTCATCGGAAGAAGGTCGTCAACTCCTCGAAGATGAAATGCTAAATGCTGGATTTAAAATTAAAAAAGACTGCACTATGCTTCCTGAATCAATTCGACCGCTTGGGTTTAGTGGATTGCACACATTAGGGTTTGGATCTGTTATAGTTACTCATAGGAATTGCCCAAACACCTGTCCTCCGGCCTTTTGGGCAGGAAACCCGTGGTATCCATTATTCCCTAGAAAAACAAACTAAAGAGATTTTGAAATGACAACATCTAATCAAATGAGGAAATATCAGCGTAGTAAATGTGTTGTTTTTCGTAAAACAGGTGAAGAGTACGGTGGACTCTCAAATATGGCAGGCGGGTATGAAATACAAATAAATGGGATTAAAATAGGGACATCCGAAGCATTATATCAAGCCTGCCGCTTCCCATACTCAGCAGAAGTTCAAGAAATGATACTTGAGCAAAAAAGCCCAATGACCGCAAAGATGAAAAGTAAACCATTCCGTTCTGAAACTAGACCTGATTGGGACACTGTAAGGGTTCCAATAATGAAGTGGTGCTTACGAACAAAGCTCGCCTTCAACTGGGTAAAGTTTGGCGAGCTATTGGTTGCCACAGAAGGAAAGGAGATCGTCGAAGATTCTCGACGTGATAAATTCTGGGGCGCTGTTGCGACAGAAGATAATGAATATCTTTGTGGTGTAAATGCTCTCGGACGTCTTTTAATGGAATTACGACAACAGTTTATGGGTGAAAACAGGAAAGATTTAGCAGTAGTGGAACCCCCACAGATTAAAAACTTTTACCTACTAGGTTCGCCTTTAGAAATAATAAAAGCGGAAGAGAGTGCGGTAGCTCTTGGAGAAAGAGTCTTTGGGCGACCAAGGGATCTCTTGGATATGATGAAAGAAAAGTAGCGAAATCGGGTAAGAGGGAGTGTTTAGCTCCCTCTCCCCATCCCGCGACCGCGTTGTCACTCAAAACGGGACTCACGCGGCACCACCAAGCATGCGGGTCCGCACTTGGTGTAGCGGTGCTTCTTAGAAGCACTCCCCGCAATGCCGTGCCTTTCCACCGGAAGCGGTTCTAAGAACCGCCGCTACACCCACCGGTCTCAATATCACCCGTTGCCCAAAATCATCCCCGTCCCCATGTTGGTCGCCAGCATGCGCGATAGGTGACCATTCGCCTTCAGCTCATTTCTTCACGGTCGTGAAGATGGCTTCCGCTTCGCTCCTGCACCAATAGCCTTCACGACTGCTGACGACCCTCTTGGTTTGCTGGGTTGCTACGCCAAGCTTGCGCAGTTCATGGCGGCGTTTATTGGGGTATTTGATGGGGATGAAATATCCGTATATGATATAAAACTACCCAATTTTAGGCCAATTTGCCCTAAAATATATCATATACGGATATAAATAAAGGGATTGTGAAGAATCAGAATAGGGGCAATGTGCGTGCCTCTAGTACACTGAAAACCTTAAACATTCGGATAAACAAACCACTAATCTGCACTAATCGACACTAATTTTTAATAACAAGAAGCCGGGTAATATTGATTAGTGCGAATTAGTGAAGATTAGTGGTTCGAAAATAGATCGGTCGAGTTGCACGAAAAATTAAGTGGTACAGGGTACTAGGTCCCCTACTCCCAATCTGTCAATTTCAAGTTGGGGTTGACGTCGCCGGGTTCGTCGCTATCAAGTCCGAGACGAACTTTTTCATAGGCGGCGCCGGCGATCATGGCGGCGTTGTCGGTGCAGTAGGCGGGCGGGCAGAGCAGCAGCGGGATGCCGGTGGATTCGGATAGTTTCTCCATCTTTTCGCGAAGGACCTTGTTGAGCGAAACCCCGTCGGCGCAGGCAAAGCTTTTTACCGGAAATATTTCGAGGGCGCGCGCGACGCGGATCACCAGTGCATCGCAGATGGCCTCTTGGTAGCTAGCGCAAATATCGCGCAGTTCGTCGCCTTCGGGCACGTGGTCGAGCTTTTTGACGTAGGTGAGCAGCGAGGTTTTGAGTCCGCTAAAACTAAAGCAGAGGTTGCGGTCGTATTTGTAGATCCATTTGCCGCGGTCGGATTGATCGAGTCCGCGCGGGAAACGGATGGCGGCGGGGTTTCCACCTTCGGCGGTTTGCTGGATGATGGGCCCGCCGGGATAGCCGAGGTTAAGGAAGGCGGCGGCTTTGTCGAGCGCCTCGCCGGCGGCGTCGTCGATGGTGCTGCCGAGCAGTTTGTAGCGACCGGGTTGCTGCATCAGCACGAGGCTGCTATCGCCGCCGGAGACAAGGAGCCCGAGCATGGGAAAAACGTCTTCAGGCGCGGGGGCGTCGGCTTTCATGAAGATGGAGTGCAAATGGCCTTCGTGGTGGTTGACGCCGATGAGCGGTTTGCCGAGGCGCTGCGCGAGCGTTTTGGCGGCGGCAAAGCCGATGAGCAGCGAGCTAGCCAGACCGGGGCCGTAGGTGACGGCGAGCGCGTCGATGGAGCCGTAGGTTTCGCCGGCGGATTCCAGCGCCTCTTCGATGATGCCGGGCAGTTTTTCGACATGGCTGCGCGTGGCGATCTCCGGCACGACGCCGCCATAGGGCCGGTGCTTGGCGATTTGCGAGTAGATGGCGTTGGAGAGCACGTTGCATCCGTTCTCTACAACGGCGGCGGCGGTTTCGTCGCACGAGGTTTCTATACCGAGGATTTTCATGGGGATATGAAACGGGGCTTGAATGTTGAATTCAAGCCCCGTTTTACGGAATTGTCTGGGTGTGGGCTACATGCCAAGTAGGCCTTGGCGCTCGGCTTCCGCGTACTCCTTCATTTCCCTGTCGAGTTCTTCGAAGGCCTTGGAGGCACGGAAGCGTTCGTATAGGTGCTTCGCGTTGTTGTTCTTGAGCGAGGCGTCGACGATGCCGGGGTCGAGGACCATCAGGATGTAGGCCGTGGTGACGCCGTCATCGGTTTCATACTTCTGCATTTTCGGCACGGTGCCTTGCAGGGTTTGGGAGGTGATCTGCTTGGTGGCCGAGCTAAACAGTTCGTTCATTTCGGATCCGCTGGCTTCGCCCACCTCTTCGATGAAGGCTTTCTCGAGGTTTTCAATCTTCACCTGCACGAGTTGCGCAAGGTTCTTGCGGGCTTCGACCTTGGCGCGCGCAATGGCCAGCTGGATATTCCGGGAATCGCTGATACCGACGGCGGCCATGCCACCCTTGTCGGAAATCTTGGAAACCTCTTCCTGCATGTAGTCGAACATGGATTTGTCCGAATCCATTTTCGGCGCGGATTTACATCCGGAAAAACCAATGCAAACCGTTAGGGCTAGCAGGGTAAAAGCAATACGTCTCATATCGAACCTCCTGTTTATGTTTACCAACCTGCGGAACAAACCGCTCCAAGTCTCACCTGAGATGGTGAGCATTATCCAAGGATTGGAAAGCATCCGCAACTGTTTTTTATGTGTAACTGGCGAAACCAATCGGATATGTTGCCGCCGACATGAGAATCCTGTTCCTCGCCAATCAATTGCCCCATGAAAACAGTGCCGGCGGACACCGCCTGATCTACCAGCGCATGCGGTTTCTAATCGACCGGGGGCACGAGGTCGGACTGGCCGCGTTCGTTGCTCCCGGGGAGGAAGAGTTCATCCCTGCCGCGCGCGAGATGGTGCATGAACTGGAAACGGTGCCCGTGCAAGGGCGAAAAATCATGGTGCGCGCCTTCCGCGACTACATTAGCGCCACGCTCCCCGCCATATTCTGGAAAAACTATTCCCCGGCCATGATGCGCACGATTGGCGATATGGTGGAGCGGTCCCAATACGATGTGGTGATTGCCGAATTCAGCGAGATGGGCATGTACCTTTATCGCAATCCCTACCTCTCCGCCGTGCGAAAAGTGGTTTCGTGCCACCGCTGCCTGACGACCGCATTCATCAAGTATGTCGAGACTTCGGGGGTGTCGGCCCTGCTGCGGTTAAAGAGCGCCGCGCAGATCAAGCCCCTGAAAAAGTATGAATTCGAAATGTATAGCGCGATGGACCATGTCCTGACGCTCACCACGGAAGACCGCTTCACGTTGCTCACCCATGCGCCGGAGCTGCCGGTCTCCGTTATCCCGCCCGGGATCGACTTTACCCGTTCCGACCGCAAACCAGAAGTTAAGCCCGATGGCCCCATCATCCTGATGACCGGCTATTTCCCCGACAAATCAAACCATGACGGGGCACTTTGGTTTGCGCATGAAGTTTGGCCAAGGATCGCCGCGAAGCATCCCGACGTCCACTTCTATATTGTCGGAGTGGACTCCAACCACCAGATCAAGCATCTGGAGGAATGGGATCGCCGCATCGTCGTGACCGGTGCGGTGAACGACCTGCAGCCCTTCCGCGAAAAGGCGCACATTTTCGTGAACCCCATGCGGCTTGGCTCCGGACTGCTCGTCAAGGTGCTCGAGGCGATGGCCGCCGGGTTGCCGGTTGTTTCCACCTCGCTGGGTCTTGCCGGAATACCAGCCCAGAACGGCGTCAACTGCTTCATCGCCGACTCCCCCGAACTGATCGCCGAATCCATCGAATGGCTCTTGAGCGACGAACATCTTAGCCAAGCCATGGGGCGCGCCGCCCAGGAAATGGTGCACCGGGAATATTCCATCCAAACCACCGGATGCGAACTTGAGCATGTGCTCGAGGAAGTGGTATCCATTTAATTCGATAAACCAACCCATAAGGAATACAGCCATGACGACACACATTCCATTCGACTTCATGGAGCAATTCATGATCGACGTTTTCAAGGGCATTGGCGTGCCGGAGGACGACGCAAAAACCTGCGCCGACGTGTTGGTCACCTCCGACAAGCGCGGGATCGATTCGCACGGCATCGGGCGGCTCAAACCCATCTACTACGACCGCATTGTCCATCAAAAGATCCAGCGGCCCACCACCGAATTCGAAATCGTGCGCGACCACCTCGCCACGGCGGTCGTCGACGGCCATCACGGCATGGGCATGGTCGTTGCCAAGCGCTGCATGCAGATGGCCATCGACAAGGCGAAGAAATATGGCATGGGCATGGTCGTGGCGCGCAACTCCACGCACTACGGCATCGCCGGCTACTATCCGCTCATGGCCTGCCAGCAAGACATGATCGGCCTCTCCGGCACCAACGCCCGCCCGTCGATCGCCCCGACCTTCGGCGTTGAAAACATGCTGGGCACCAATCCTCTCTGCTTTGGCCTGCCCTCCGACGAACCCTACGACTTCGTCAACGACTACGCCACCTCCGTCATCCAGCGCGGCAAGATCGAGCAGTATGCCCGCGAAGGAAAGGATTGCCCCGAAGGCGTGGTCATCGGCCGCGACGGCAAATCCTTGACCGACTCCAAGCAGATTCTCGCCGAGCTCGTCAGCGGCAATGCCGCGCTCGCGCCCATCGGCGGCATCGCCGAAGAGACCGGAGGCCACAAGGGCTACGGCTTCGCCACCGTCACCGAAATCCTCTCCGCCTCGCTGCAGCAGGGCGCATTCCTCAAACAGCTGATCGGGTTCGACGAAGCCGGCAACCGCGCCCCCTACAAGCTTGGCCACTTTTTCATGGCCATCGACATCGCCGCCTTTTGCGATCCCGCCGATTTCCGAAAGACCACCGGCGACATCCTGCGCGCGTTGCGCGCATCCGAAAAAGCACCGGGGGCCGAGCGCATCTATACCTGCGGGGAGAAGGAATACCTCGCCGGCATCGAGCGCAAGGACACCGGCGTTCCGGTCAACGAAGCCCTCCAGAAAGACATGGTTGCCATGCGCGATGAACTGGGGCTCGACTACCGCTTCGTCTTTGAATAGCCAACCCCGATGCTTGGAAATAAATTCGGTTTTTTCCCAGACATTGGAAATTATTCCCCTATGTTTAGCTCCCGAGTCATTAGCGACTTCTCGGGCAAAGTTGTAGTGCGGGCCTCTCTGCTTGCAGAGGGCGCGCCCCCTGCGGGAGGCACGCGCTACACCCACAAGGTGAAGAAAACACGGGGTCGCTAATGATTCAGGTTTAGCTCTGCTTGTTTCAAGAGGATGCAACGATGTCTACGGGGTTCCAGGGAAAGTTCCATCGGCAAAATATGCTTTCGCACTTTGCGAAGGGTCTCGTGCGCCGTTCCCGCTCCAAGTGCGAACTATGCGACAAGAGCGGTGTGAAGCTCGAAGTCTACGAACTGCCGCCGCTCGACGAGGAGCCCTCCGTCGACGGTTGCATCTTCATCTGCGAATCGTGCCACAAGCAAATCGCCAATCCAAAAAAGATGGTCCCCTCCCACTGGCGCTGCCTGAACCATTCGCTCTGGTCTGAGGTTCCCGCCGTGCAAGTCATGGCGGTGCGCATGTTGCGCCGCCTCGCCAAGGCCGATCACCGCTGGGCCATCGAGCTGCTGGAACACGCCTACCTCGAGCCCGAGCTGGACGAGTGGGCGGTGCTCGCCGACTAACCCTCTAGCAAAAAGGTAAACCCATGAAAGATATCGACACCGCCAAGAAAATCGCCGTCCTCATCGACGCGGAGAATGCGCAATACAGCGTGATGGGCGCCATCCTTGCGGAACTCTCGAAGCACGGCCACCTCGCCGTCAAAAAAGCCTACGGCGACTGGAGCAGCAACCACCTTAAAAACTGGAAGCAACCGCTCAACGAACTCGCCATCACCCCCGTCCAGCAGTTTTCCTACACGCAGGGCAAAAACTCGTCCGACGCGGCCATGATCATCGATGCCATGGATCTGCTCTACACCAAGCGGTTCGACGCCTTTGCGCTCGTCACCTCCGACAGCGACTTCACCAAGCTCGCCTCCCGCCTGAAGGAAGAGGAGATATTCGTTTTCGGCGTTGGCGAAGACAAGACCCCGGTCGCCTTTCGCAACGCATGCGACGACTTTATCTCAACGAAAATCCTCAAGACCCCCGAACCGGAAAAAGAGGATATCCCGGCAAAAAAAGGCGCAAAAAAAACCAAGACGCAGCTGCGGCGCGACAACAAGCTGATCAACATCCTGCGCAATGCAGTCAATGAGTATGCTGGCGAAAACGAATGGGCGGAACTGGGCACTTGCGGGAGCCTGATCAAGCGGCAGCACCCCGACTTCGACCCGCGCAATTATGGCTACCGCACCTTCACCCAGCTCTTCGAAGCCACCGACCTTTTCGAGTTCAACAAGCAACACTACGGCATTTTAGTAAAACCTAAAAAGAAGTAGGCCCATGCACAACCTGATCCAGCAACCCGCACCGGGCGAACACACGATCCATTTCCGTGGCGACTCCGTTACATTCACGCTCAAAAACCATGACGGCAAGAAAGGCAAGGCGTGGCTGCGCTCGAACATTGGCCACGCGCATGTCCGCCACACGGAAATCATCAAGCACGCCGAGCAAGGCCTGCCTCCGCTGTCGCGCGATTGGCACGACCTCCCGATGGACGCAACGGGTACCGGCTTTTCCATAACCCTTCCCCTCCTCGGCGTTGGGCGCTTCGAGGCCAAGGCCTACTTTATCGCCGACGACACCGACCGGATTCTTTGGCCCGACGGCGGCAATTCCGTACTCAAGGTCGAACCTGCCGAAACCTGCGCGGGCAACACCATGTACACCGCCTTCGTCCGCCAGTTTGGCGATGCCAAAACCAAGGGGGCGGTCTCCCCGCAAGAAGAACCCGCCGTCCGGCAGCTCGATGGAGAGGGCTACGCCGTCATTCCGCGTTCCGGAAAATTCCGCGACCTCATCCAAGAACTCGATTTCATTATCGGCACACTGCGCTGCAAGATTATCCAGTTGCTGCCCATCCACCCCACCCCGACCACCTATGCGCGCATGGGCCGTTTCGGCAGCCCTTTCGCCGTGATGGACCTGCTCGACGTCGACCCCGCGTTGGCCGAGTTCGACCGGCAGACCACCCCGCTCGACCAGTTCCAGGAACTCGTCGACGAAATCCACAAGCGCAACGCACGACTCTACCTCGACATGCCCATCAACCACACGGGCTGGGCCTCGCACCTGCAGATCAACCATCCCGAATGGTTCCACCACAACGCCGACGGCTCGTTCATGTCGCCCGGCGCGTGGGGCATCCTGTGGGAAGACCTCTCGAAGCTCGACTATTCCAAACGCGGCCTTTGGAAATACATGGCCGACGTCTTCCTCTTCTGGTGCCGAAAAGGGGTCGATGGCTTCCGGTGCGATGCCGGCTACAAGCTTCCGTTCGACGCCTGGCAATACGTCATCGCAAAGGTGCGCATGGAATATCCCGACACCCTTTTCATGCTCGAAGGCCTCGGCGGCTACAAGCACGTTACCGAACGCCTGCTCGCCGACTCCGGCATGAACTGGGCCTACTCCGAAATCTTCCAGAACCACGACCAAGGGCAGGTCGACAACTACCTCCCCGAGTCCATCCGCGTCTCCGAATCCAAAGGCAACCTCATCCACTTTTCCGAAACGCACGACAACGCGCGCCTCGCGGCAACCTCGCACACCTTTGCCCGGCTGCGCACCGCCTTCTGCGCACTCACCACGCACAACGGGGCCTTCGGCTTCGCCAACGGCGTCGAGTGGTTTGCCGATCAGCAGATCAACGTCCATAACAGCCACTCGCTCAACTGGGGCGCCGAAACCAATATGGTCGACTGGATCCGCCGCATCCACGCCATCATGGAAATCCACCCCTCCTTCCACTCGGGCGGGAAAGTGGAGATCATTACCAACGGCTACCATAATTCCGCCGCCATCCTGCGTAGCGACGCCTCCGGCCAGCACCGCCTGCTCGTCCTGGCCAACCTCAACCACGAAGCCGACGGCATGGTCTGCTGGCATGGCGATTTTTCCGGTTTCCACACCGACCTGCTCTCCGGACATCCGGTACGGCAGCAAAACAACACCTACCCCCTCCAACCCGGCCAAATCCTCTGCCTCTCCGACGATCCCGAATGGATAAACCGCATTTTCCAAACACTGGAAACCCCCTTCGAAGGTGGGAAAAAAAGCACCGGACAATACCTGCGAGCCAAGGCGATGGATCTGTTCGAGCACTTCCATTCCTTGGAAAAATTTGATCCCGACCGGTTCGTCGAAAAACCCAGAACGCTCTGCGAAGAGTTGGCTGGTGGCGCGCCCGTCGTCACCACCTGGCAATGGCCGCGCGACACCCACCGCACCGTCATGCTACCCCCCGGCCACTTCCTGCTCGTCAAAGCCAACTGCGGATTCATTGCCGAACTGAAGAATGAAAATCACGAAACGCTGGCCCACGAAAAATCACTGGCGCAGGCCAACGGGAAAACCTTTGCGCTTTTCCACAAGCGCAAGTGGTCATAAATATAGAGGCTTAAAATTATCAGCAATTTTCAGCTCAAGTCACACAAAGCGTGTCACCATCAATGGGGTGGAGGCCGCCCCCAGTGAACAGGCCGCAACCCTACAGCCACCCGAGCTCGAGCCGCAACCGGGGACACGCGCCACCAATAACACCTTTGGCCCTGCGCTGAGACTCGCTGGCTATGGTCTGCGGAACGGTTCGCTGGTCCCCGGGGATGTCCTGCAACTGGATCTATATTGGCAGGCTGTGGAACAACCTGACCGGGACTACACTGTCTTTGTTCATGTGCTCGACGAGTCGGGACAGGTTTTGGCTCAGAAGG
>DAOVNC010000410.1 GCA_030630445.1 Kiritimatiellales bacterium
GAACAGCATCACGAGGATGTAGTCCTTGTATTGTGCCGGATCGACCACGCCCCGAAACGTATCGCACGCCGCCCATGCCGCATTGTTAATGTCTTTTTGTTCAATTTTTGGACTCATCTTATTTCTCCTTAAACTCTTGCCTGTTGCATTAAAATTTCTGAAACCAGCATCTTTTTTTTCTTGGCCGATTTCGTCATCAAGACCTGCTCACGTTCTGCCAGCTCGGCTAGCTCAATAATTCTATGTTGAACTTCCAAGGAGGGAATTTCAACCGGCAGCTCTTCAAGCGTGTCTTTGCCAATCATGCGCCCCACGGTACCCCTCGCATTCCGAGTGAAATACGATTGAGCGAAGGGTTGATTGATATACCAACAGAGATATTCTGGAAGCACGGATGCAATTCCGACGCTGATGTGAAACAGAGGGGCCGCTATTATCGTCGTACCCAATAGTTCGGGAATGATTGCGCAGGTATTGGTTTGTCCCCTAGATCGAAACACAATATCCTTTGATTCAACAAGATAACGCTCTTTGATGGAGGACATAGCTAGTCGGTCAGTTTTTTTTAGGTCAACGGAAAAGGAATCTGTAACATCCTTCATCTGTACGATGGATATGCTCCCGTCCAGAGAGCATTCCAGCTTCTCGCGGAATGGGTGACCTGATCTGATTTCGGCTATCTGCTTTAAATGTTTCAATGCAATAATCTCGTTTCTTGTTTTGGAATATAGGTGGGCGGTCGGCAGGCGTCAATCAAATAATAGATGCAAAAACGCCGTTCCTGAAATATATAGTCATTTTAGGCTGCATGCTTCATTTCCATTTATTCGTATATCCACACCGTATAATCTGATTCTCTCCCGTAGGTAGGCGAAAAAATCATCGCGGTTTCCAATTTTAATGCCTTGGTCTCGGGCAGCGGATTTTACCATTCCGGCCGCAACCTTAACCAAATGGCTGATATTGGATTTTGTTTTATCGAGGGGAGTCAGCGACACATTTTCCCCGTTTCTCCCCTGACTCCGGCGGACTTAATATACGGCAGACAGAGCTATTGTGTAGGATGCCTCAGAGCATCGTGCTCTTTTGTGGCAAGAACATCTGTCCCGACATTCACGCACCGGGTGCTTGCATCCGTTTCCAAGGCTTGGAATACTTCGCCCCAACTAAGGAGCTTGTGTTATGAAAAATATCGTTGGTTTGCTTTTTGTCGCCATTCTGGCTGCCGGTTGTATCACACAAAGCGTTTCGCCGGATCCGGGCATCCTGCGTGTTGGCGTTTCGCCCAATTCGCAACCCGTTATTTTCAAGCAGGGCGGTGTCGTCTCGGGAATCGAGGCCGACTATGCCAAGCTCCTTGGCAAGGCGCTAAACCGCAAGGTCGTATTCGTTGAAGTTCCATGGGAGAAACAGATCGAATACCTTGAAAAGAACAAGACCGACATCATCATGTCCGGCATGACGGTCACCGGCGCCCGCCGTATCCGCATCAACTTTTCGACGCCCTACATGCAGTCCGGCATGAGCGGCCTCTTCCGCCGCGATTCCTACGATCCCTCCGGGCTGCTGGCCAGCACCATCATCAACCAAAACAAACGCATCGGCTATGTGAAAGGAACGACCGGCGAAATTTTTGTGATGCAACGCTTCCCCCGTTCCGAAAAGAAGGCCTATTCCAGCGCATCGGCCGCCGTCAAGGCGCTCAAGGGAGGAAAGATCGAGATGTTTATCTACGACGCCCCGATGGTCTGGTGGCTCTCCGCCTTGAATGAAAGCGACCTGGTGGCCTTCCCCGATGTGTTGAATGTCGAGCCGCTGGCGTGGGGCGTGCGCAAGAGCGACATGGCGTTGCTCGACCAGATCAATACGCTGGTTGCCCAGTGGGGGAAGGATGGCACCCGCGAGAAAATCATCCGGAACTGGATCCCCGTTTTAAACCAATAGCCTTCCCGCGGTTGGGAAATGGCAAAAGCCGGAGCCATGACAAAGGATCGGATAGAGACAAGGCCGACCGGGTTGTCGGGATTGATTGTTCCGGTGCTCACCCCTTTCGACGCTTCAGGCGTAATTGACCGCACCGCCTTTGTCGAGCATTTGGAATTCCTTGCGCACCATGGTGTGCGGCGGATCATGGTGAACGGAACGACGGGCGAGTTTTACTCGTTGCTCCCGGAGGAGCGCAAGAGGCTCTTCAAGTTGGCGCGCGGCCATTTTCCGGGATTTATCGTGCTGCATGTTGGCGGGTTTGGCCTAGCGCAAAACAAGATTGAGGTACGGTGGGCAAACGAGCTGGGTGCGGATGCCGTCGCGGCCTTGCCGCCGATCTATCCGGCGGGGCTGTCCGAGGCGGGAATCATCGAATATCTCCAGGCTCTGGAGGCCGAGGCCGACGTGCCGTTCGTCCTCTACAACTTTCCGAAGCACACCGGCAATGCGATCACTCCGGAAATCCTCAAGGCGGTTCCTCATGCCGCGCTGAAGGATTCCGCGCAAAACCTGGAGCTGATGGAGCACACCCCAAAATATTTCATCGGTAGCAGCACCCACATTTTCGAACCCATCCAACAGGGTGGGGCGGGGTTTGTTTCGGCCACCGCCAACGTCCGCCCCGAACTCTACACCGCCTTTGAAATGCTGCTGGAGGCCGCCCGCGTGGAGGAGGCCGCGATTATGCAGGAGGAGGTGCGGGCCTACAGCGCGCCCTTCAGTGCAGGCGGCGTCCCCACGCTCAAGCAAGCCCTCGCCCGCAAGCTGCCGGGTTACCCCTCCAAGGTTCGCTGCCCGCTTCGTTAATCCCTCGTGAAGGTATTTTTCACCCGTTCGGATGCAAGAAAATAAGGTTCTTTCCCTAAAACTATGGGTGAAGCTTTTTGACCGCTCTGGCACTCAACGCTTTCCCCTTCGGGGTGAAGCGTTCCTACACTCGGATCCCTCAAAAATGGTGTAGCAACGCTTCACCGACCACCGGGAGGCCATGAGCCTTGCGATTGATAATTTCCCGGAGGGAAATAACGAGCAACGCGGAGTGGTTCAAGCGTTCTTTGCGGTGAAGAAGCTTTGATTAACCGGATATCCCCTTCTAAACAACCCGCTGTTCTTTCATCCACGGTTTTAGGGAATGATCCATAAATTTTATAGC
>DAOVNC010000147.1 GCA_030630445.1 Kiritimatiellales bacterium
ATTCTCTCCACAGGTTCGCGGACGTTGGGGTTGAGGTGCATAGGATAGACAAAATGAACGTCGGGGAATCGCTGCGCCAGTTCGGCAATGGCATTGCAGATGTTTTCAAATCCTCCACCAAAG
Organism: Kiritimatiellales bacterium; assembly: GCA_030630445.1. GTDB lineage: Bacteria > Verrucomicrobiota > Kiritimatiellia > Kiritimatiellales > Pontiellaceae > Pontiella. Next base: position 124 of record DAOVNC010000147.1, read on the forward strand.
TTTTCGCGGCGGTGGCCGGTGATCAAAACAAGCCGGAGCTTGTTTTGATCAGTTGCTAGTTGCTGGTTGCTGGTTGCTGGCTGGAGAGATGCGGGAAGACCTTCGACACATGGAGGGTTGTCTTTTATCTTTTCCAGTGCCAGAAATAGCGCGTCGATGACGGTGTTGCCGGTCACGATGACTTTGTCTGGATCAATGCCTTCATCGAGCAGATTCTTCTCGCTGGTGGCTGTGGGGGCAAAGTGCAGTGCCGTTAGGCGCGAGGTCAGTACCCGGTTGGCTTCTTCGGGCCAGGGAGAGAGCATATTGCCGGTCCTCAAGCCGGCTTCAACATGCCCAACCGGAATGTGGTGATAGAACGCGGCCAATGCACCGGAAAACACGGTGGTGGTGTCGCCTTGAACGATGACCATATCGGGCTTTTCTTCTGCAAGATAAGCATCCAGTCCAGTCACCGCACGGGCGGTCAAGCCCGCAAGCGTTTGGTTGGGTTTCATTAGATTGAGGTCGGTGTCGGGTTCAATCTGAAAGATATCCAACACCTGATCCAACATTTCGCGATGTTGCGCCGTGACGCAGACATGGCAGTCAAACCCGGGATGTTGCTTTAGCGCCAAAACCAAGGGAGCCACCTTGATGGCTTCCGGTCGGGTTCCGAATATGACGGATATTTTTTTCATAACTACCTCTTTTAAGGAAATCCTAATTCCGAATCTCTAAATCCCAACCCGGCAGAGCCGGAACCACAAGCCTTTTTACAGAAGATCGCCAAGTGCGCAAAGGAGGAAAAGGGGTCGGTCCTTGGAGATTAGTGCTTAGTTCTTAGGGGAGCGGAAAATATTGATATACCATTTTGGGGCTGTGCCAGCGGTGCTTTGGTGTAGCAACGCTTCCCCGACCAACGGGAGGCCATGAGCTTGCGATTGATAATTTCCGATAGGAAATAGTGCCAGCGGCACGGTTCAAGCGTTCTCTGCATGAACAGATTCCACTCGCACGGCACCGCTTTCCCTTCGGGTGAAGCGGGTACTACACCGGGCAACAGGTGGCGAAACCGGTACAATGGGAAATTCGAGACCCCTAAGTTAAGGGGTTTTTAACAGGAATGCAGGTAGGATTTAAAATTGCGGTTTTTAAAAGCAGGACAGTGCTTCCAGCCTGTCACAGCAGTTCGGCTATACAGATCAAAACAGGCTGGAAGCACTGTCCTACTTTGCCGAACTATCGCTTATACGCTTTGTATCTTTTCTCCGACTCCTCTACCCACTTTTGCTCTACCGCCTCGTCTGGTTTATCCAAGCTTCCGAGCAATAATTCCGCTAAGTGGATTTTATCGATGGGTTTTAATTTTAAAGCTTCCGACTGTATTTGTTCGGCTATCATATACGGCTCCGTTGTTACTTTCCTTACGGCCTACCATTCATCGCGCAATTCCCGCTGAGCTTCTGCGGTATCTAATACCAAAAATCGTTTGCTTTTGATATTTTCGTAGAAGCGACGTCCTCGTCGCTTAGGCTGCTGCTGGGGAACGCGACGAGGACGTCGCGTCTACGAAGGGGTCAGCCTGTGAATTTTAGAATTTGCTTCCTGCTCGATCACACCTAGCCTACTATTTTTGGCAGCACGCCACCAATGGATCCCCGATGCCATAAGCTTGCTCCCGCGTTCAACATGTTCTCCAACTTTTCCAGATCTCCGGAAAATAGTCTCCCATCTGCGCCCAACAGACACTGGCCCGCATGTTCTGCGGGTAGAAGCTCGATCATGTGATGCGCGGTTTTTAGCATCTCTTTCCAGCGAAGAGACAATGCCGCTAGATCAGGGGGGGGGGCTGCAAAATCAAGTCGATCGAGTTCTTCCGCAGAATAATGCGAAGACCGCGCGGCTTCGTTCAATATGGCCAAGGGACTAAAACCGGGATCTTTGCCACAGGCCGCCCAGGCCAGCAATCCTAGGGGCTGGATCTTGCCATCGCTTTCCTGCACATCAATCCAGTCGCGTATTTCCAATCGTCCGACCAACGCCAAAACCTTGTTCGTGGCGAGATCGAAAGGGTGCAGTGTCAATCCCAGGCGTTCATCCTCAAGCAACGGGAAAAATCGATAGGCACTGTCTCTCACCCATTGCAACAACACTTGATCGTCTTTCGACCGAATGACCGCTTCAACATAGGCCTGCGCATCACGAACGACCTCAACCCGAAAGCCTTGTTCTTCCAGCAGAACCCGGTCTTGCTCCCAAGAGATCTGCAACGCTTCGGTGGAATCGTGAAATATATCAATGTCCCGAGACAACCGTGGCGCATCCAGCGCCACATTCAAGGCCACTCCGCCCGCGATATAGCTCTCGCCGCCGGCAACCCGGTTCCGGGCTATCAACCGGCAGATTTCCTCTTGGAATACGGTTAAAGCCACTTTTTCAATTCCCGGGCTTTTGCAAACTGCTGCAACGTTCCGTTTTGTTCAATTTGGCGAAGTGCTTCAACCCGGTCGGCCGAAGTGGTTGGGGCAACGGTTCGACGCCAAAACCAAAGACAGGTGTCGCAACACTCTTCGTATAACGAAATAAAGTTGCTTTCCACTTCTTCGAAACTGGAGTACATCGGTTTCATTTGGCGTTTATAGCATAGGTCGGATTGAGAGGAAGCAACAGATGGGGATTAAAGACAGAGGTCAGAGGTCGGCTTGTCCGACATAGCCTTGGCGGCGTCGGGAGGACAGAGGTCGATCGAAAGGGGTCGGTCCTTGGATATTAGTGCTTAGCGCCGGGGCGCGATGAGTGATGTGCGTAGTGGGTAATTCGGGATAGGGGTCAGCCGATGAATGGCACTTAGTTAAGGGATTCTGGAACAGAGCTGGATATTTTTTCACACGGAGATAACGAAGGAAAGAAAGGTGCTTTCTTACTGATCCTCCCGCACATCATTGATCATACGGTTCAGAACAGTAAGCATTTCGGGGAGGTTTGTTTTACATACATTGAATACCGCCTCGGCATCCAAATCAAAATAGTGGTGACTGATAATATCGCGCATGCCTTTTGCGCTTTTCCAATCGATCTCAGGATATTTCCCCAGTAATTCCATCCCGGCTGCCTTGTCGAGATTTTTGAGACTCTCCCCTATCGCTATCAGCTGCATGCAGATGGCATCTAGCTTCTCCAATCCGCCTTCCGAATCCAGAAAAAAGTCGATCGAGTCGACCGGTTCAAACCGGCGCAATATGCGTTCGACAGCGCCCAAAGTCTGCGACAGAATTTCAACAACAAGAGCAACATCAGACATAGAAGGCTTCCTGTTGTATGCGTTCCTTTAAGAAAGGATTCATCCGTTCCCGATAGCTGACGATATCCACATGCCTGTGCAGTTGTTCCTCCAGCTCAATCCTGATTTTCGACAACGTAAAAAGGTTGGGTTCCTTTAATGATACCACCACATCTACATCGCTGTTATCCGTCGCGGCATCCCTTGCCGTCGAGCCGAAAAGCCCCAAGGAGAGGATTCCATAGCGGGAACCGTATTCCTGCTGGAACCGCCCAAGAATCTGAAGTGCCGTATTCCTGTCCATCTTAGTCTCATGCTCCATTATATTCAATCAACGGCGATGTATTGACAACTACGGTCACGTTGTTGCCCTTAGCGTTGCATCCAGATCAGCAGAAAGTTCTTCTTCGGTCTGCTGAAAGAAAGAAACCCCGTATTGCCCGCACAACAACAAAAATTCCACCCTTGCCATGCCTGCCAGCCGTGCTGCCAACCCGCTGGATATCCGTCCCAACTCAAAAAGCTTTAAAGCAGAGGCTAGCTTTACCTCACTTTCGAGCTCGGTTTCACGCCGCCCCAAAGCCACCGCCAATTCAGGGGCACAGTCTATAGCCATGGTAGTCATAATTCATACCTCCAGCGCATCCAGAGAGTAGTACCGTGCATCCTGCCTGTCGAGAGCGGACACAACGGCCTTTCAGCCTGACAAAAATCGTTAAAGCGTTCAATTCGTGGAAGGTTAAAATCGTAACGGCGTTTGCAACGGATTGATAGGACACGAAGTGAGGCTGGCGCAACGCGACGGCAGCGAAGCGGCAACCAACGAATGGGGATTAAAGACAGAGGACAGAGGTCGGCTTGTCCGACATAGCCTTGGCGGCGTCGGGAGGACAGAGGTCGATCGAAAGGTGCCGGTCCTTGGATATTAGTGCTTAGCGCCGGGGCGCGATGAGTGATGTGCGTAGTGGGTAATTCGTAATGCGTAATGGCAGAGGACTGTTTTAGATCAGCAGGGTGAAATGAATTCCCGCCCCTGCTTTCTGGTCCAGAGTATAGGACAGGGTTCAGCCTGTGAATTTTAGAATCAAGGTAACTATAGATCCGGCAGTTAAATATTGGGGAGGTTCCCTTATTGCTCCGGGTCAAAATGCACCGGGACAAAGTCCCCGCCTAAATGTTTTTTAGAGATACCCATGAATTCAAGATACCGAGGCAATTCAATTAGTCAACTTATTGTACTGCCCCCACCATGTTCCGGATGGCCTGCGCGGTGGATAGCCCTATCCCCTCAACATTTGCAAGTAGCTCTTCGCTTGCGCACATGACCGATTCAATGCAACCAAAATAATCCAGCAGGGCCTCGGCCCGCTTTTTTCCAATGCAGGGAAGCCCTTGCAGAACGTATAGCCGGCGTGCCCGATTCTTTTTGGGGCGGTATCCAAAACGATGCACCGCGCCAGCGGCAAGGCGAACGTCTTGTTCAACGGTGTAGCGCATCAACCGCACGGTCTCTTCTGGATCGAAGGATCGCAAGACCGGCAACCCGAAAAAAACGGTTAGCGTAATCAATGCACCCTGAACCGGCTCGCGTCCCATCTTGGATTTGGCGACATCGCGGGAGCGCCCCTCTAGAATAACGACAGGATGGGATTCGGTTTTCAACAAAGCCAATGCCTGCTTAAAAAGGCGGCCATCCACCAAAGATACACAGAGGTCGCGAATCGTCTTTCGTTCAAACAACCAACGGTCATTAATCAAAAAATCGCCGCATTCAAGCTGCGCGGTTGAAACAACATCCGTTTCCGCAAACAGGTTCCTGAACACCTCGGGTTCGCGGTGGTCGATAACGACGTTCATTCCCGATTTTTCTTGATCGTGTGCTTAAACTTCAAAACGGCAAAGTTCAGCTCAATCGTTGTTTCTATTCCATTCGTTTCCAAATCATCGTCCAAAATCTTGGCGATGAGTTCTCCGCTTCGCTGCATGAGCCCTTTTTGCTCTGAGTCATCCTTCACAACCGACAACGCCTTGACCGTGCGAGACAGCTCCCTGATTTTCGCAAATGTTTCGATGATTACCAGAGTCGTCTCGACCGCCTTTGAACTCTTCAAAATGGTGGCCAGCATATACAGCCCTTTTTCCGTGAAGGCCTTTGGATTGACCGGAGAATGCTTTAGATTTTCGAACTGGTCGAAATTTTCGACCAGTTCCTTTTTCTCTATAGGAGACAGGCTCTTCGAATATTTTTATGGTGGAGAAACCAACCGCAGCAGAACCATTCTTGCCCAGGGACAAGACCATGCAACGGATTTATAGGAAGCAACTGATGCTCCAAACGATGGAGAATCCCTTGATATATGGAAGGATGGATGACCGCTAAGGCACTAAGACGCAAAGGAAAAGAAAATCTTTGTGTCTTGGCGTCTTAGCGGTCGATTAGCCGTGCTTTGTAGGCCGTTGAGCTCCTGTCACCACTAAAATCTACGAAGAGCCAGGAGACAACTGAAAAATGTACTCTTCCGGAAACCGTTCCGGATTGTTTTTAACCGCTTCATTAACTCGCTTCGTCTCAACTCCGTAGAGTTTTGCGACATCCGCATCAATGAGAACCTGTTGGCCTCTCAGCTCAACAAGTATATCTTGAATATCTTCAACCCGTACTACATTCATTGCCCGACCCCTCTTGCCTTCCCGGGTTCTCCTCTCAAGAAGCGGCGGGCGATCAGCAGGCCCAGGCCCGTCAATCCAATAAAGCTGACAACGGCGGGTTCGGGGACTACGTCCACCGTAATTTCCTCCAACCCAAATCCCCATGTGGTTCCCGATCCGCCGACGGTTTGCCTCAAGGTAATTATCTGGTCTTTTGAAAAGGCCTCGTCAATGGAGAGCGGATCTGAAAAACTTCCGGAAAAGTCCGTGGTCGATCCGTCAAAAAACTCCAGGCTCCCGGCATCGCCATCACCTCCCGTCATTCGATCCAATTCAAGGGTTTGGAAGGTTCCCGCAAGATTAAACGAGAGGGTCATATATTCGCTGTCATCAAACGCATCGGTATCGTCACCCGATTCTGAATTATTGATCCCGAACCCTGTTCCGGTCAGGTTAAACCCATCAATCCCTGTGGTTCCATAGGCGGCCAACGTTATTTCCAAGGTCGTTCCATTTTGAGATGTGGTATAGGTGTCCCCGGACTTTCCATCCAAAAAGGTTCCGAGATCCCCTTCGAAATCAAGAATAAATATTTCCGCATGGGCGGTAAAAGCCAGGGCCGACACGAGAAAAACAAGGGTTCGCTTTTTCATTGCGAAACCTCCTCGGCCCGGTAGAAGCCTGCGCGGTTGGTTGTTTCGATCTGCCAGGTTGCATTGGATGCAAAAGGCGCGGATACCGTGCTCCAGCCGTTGGAGTCGGTGAGGTCTAGCGTGTGCTGCAAAATATAGCCGGTACTGTTGGCTTCGTCGAAAGCGGCCGATACGGCTGTTGTGCCGTTCGAGGAAACCAGCGACAGCGTGGGCTCGCTGGACGCCCCAAGGACGGTGATATCGATCCCGTCGAAACCAACGGTGCTGGCCCCGGTGGTGAAGAATTCGATTTCCGCATAGGCCGAGACCACCCAATTGGTGTCTAGATAGTCGCTTGCCCTGTTCGTCAATTCCGAATAGAGGATCTCTGTTTCTTCGCCATCGATCGATATCGTGATCGATTCCCCCACATCAAATTGATTGAAATCCAGCCGATTGATCCGGATCTCCTTGTTGAAGGAGAGGATTAGTTTTTCCCCCTCTTCGAGTGCATCCGTGTCGTCCCCGGAATTGAAGATCGTGACCCCCATGCTGCCCGATGTGACATTGATATCCTGGTTGGTGGCCCCGGAGCGGGCGGTGATTTCCAATCCCGGTATTTCAACCACATTGGTGGTGATTCCCGTGTTGTCCGCCCCGTCAAGGAGATCCCCGGTTGTCAAAGTCCCTGAGTCGATTCCCTCCAGGAAAACCATTTGGGCCGAAGCCGCACCCCCCATCACGAAAACCACCCATGCCACCAGCACTCGCTTCTTCATTCCAACCCTCCCTTTTGTTGATTAATTGCCAAACAAGGAAGGCAGACTATTAAACAAGGGCGGGCTTTAAAAATGTTTTCTTATTCTATTTTTAGTATTTTTTGCTACTCCTAGTATTTTTTACTAGTTCTTGCCGCGCAGGCCGTTTCCTCCTTCGCTAAAGCTATGGCGGACAAGGAAATCGTTGAAGCGGGGAGATCGTTAAAGACGCCTGAATCATTAGCGACCCCGTGTTTTCTTCACCCTGTGGGTGTAGCGCAGCTTGTCTCGCCATAGCCTTGGCGACGGCGGATGCCTCCCGCAGGGGGCGCGCCCTCTGCAAGCAGAGAGGCCCACACTACACCTTTGCCCGAGAAGTCGCTAATGATCCAGGAAATACTGATGGCTAGCATTGAACCGGGGTCGAAATTGGTTTAGAAATGCATGCGTAATCGGAAAAGAAGCATACCCAACCAAGGAGATATAAATGAACAAGGCAACCTCACTATTGATCGCCGGCGCCCTGCTGGCAACCACCGCTATCGGACTGGCCGAAAAAGTGGAGGCCGACGTTGATGGCGCAACGGTCGGAAAGTGGACCATGGATCTCGAGGCCGCAAAGAAGCTGGCGGCGGAAAAGAAACTACCCATCCTGCTGGATTTCTCGGGTTCGGATTGGTGCGGC
>DAOVNC010000304.1 GCA_030630445.1 Kiritimatiellales bacterium
GAGGCGGAAAGCTTTTCCGGCAAGGGTGGTTGGGTGGTTGACCAGCAGTTTACGCATACGATGGGTTCGTCCTATCTGCTGGCACACGGCATGGGCAAGCCTGTCGCCGATGCAACAACGACGATTGAATTTCCAGTCTCCGGGAAATACCGTGTCTGGGTGCGCACCAAGAACTGGGTGCCGGGCGAGTGGGAAGCCCCCGGGCGCTTCAAGGTCAAGGTGGGCGACAAGCTATTGGCTACCGAGTTCGGTACGCAGCCCGGCTGGAATTGGCAGGACGGCGGCTTTGTGGAAATCAGCAAAACAAACACGGAGGTTCGCCTGATCGACCTGACGGGTTTCGAAGGGCGGTGCGACGCGCTCTTTTTCACGACCGATCCCTCCGAAACCCCGCCCAATCCATTGAAGAAGGAAATACGGATTCCGCCCTCGGTGGGGACGTTCGATGTGGTGATTGTCGGCGGCGGGATTGCCGGGTGCGGTGCCGCGCTTGCGGCCGAGAGGGAAGGGCTCAATGTGGCGCTGATCCACGACCGCCCTGTGCTGGGCGGCAATGCCAGTAGCGAGGTGCGCGTGCATACATTGGGCATTCATGGTGCGGACACAAAAATATTGAAGGGGATCGATTCCAAGCATTGGCCGAACGGGTCCGCCAAGGCCATTCAGGATACGGAAAAACGCCATCGCACGCTCGATGCCAGCGGCGTAAAGCAATTCCTTTCGTGGCGTGCCTATGGCGTCGAAATGGAGGACAACAAAATCAAGAGCGTTGATGCGCGGCATATTGAGTCCGGCAAGATCCTGCGCTTTAATGCCCCCGTTTTCATCGACTGCACCGGCGACGGCTGGATCGGCTATTGGGCCGGGGCAGACTTTCGCTACGGTCGCGAAAGCCGCCACGAATTTGACGAGGGCTGGGAAAAGCACGGCGAGTTGTGGTCGCCCGAAAAACCCGACAACCGGGTGATGGGCTCTTCTGTGCTTTGGAACTCCAAGCGGCTCGACCATCCCGTTGAGTTTCCGGACGTTCCGTGGGCGAGTGATGTCGCTGTGTGTCATGCCGCAGAAAATGGGGAGTGGCAATGGGAGTTTTCACGCGATGATCTGCACCAAATCGACGATGCCGAAGAGATTCGTGATCATATGTTCCGTGCCATTTATGGAGCCTTCTTTAATGCCAAATATTCTATAAAAAATGGCAACCTCGCACTCGAATGGGTGGGATACATTGCCGGCAAGCGCGAGTCGCGCCGGCTGATGGGCGACTATATCTACACCATGCAGGATGTGACCAAACGCCGCGAATTTCCCGACACCGTCGTGGAGGAAATGCGTGCTATCGATGTCCATTATCAGAAGCAAGATTTTCTTTCCGAAGCGCTCTTCCGCCAGACCGAGATCTACTATATCCCCTTCCGCTGTCTCTATTCGCGCAACATTGAGAATCTAATGATGGCCGGTCGCTGCTTTAGCTGCTCGCACGTCGGCCTCGGCGGCCCGCGCGTCATGAACACCACCGGGCAGATGGGCATTGCCACCGGCTATGCCGCCGCGCTCTGCAAAAAACATTCAACCAACCCGCGCGGGGTCTATGAAAAACATATAGTCGAGCTGCGCAGTCTCGCGGGCTATGGGGAGTGAAAAAATCCTGGAGTGCGGCGGGAACTGAAAGGCCACGCCGCTTTTGCATACGCTCGGAACCGACGTGCGGCGGAAAAGCGGCGGCTCCTCCCAACGTTTGCCATTTCGCTTCGCTTCATTGCCGGCGCTTCGCGCCAGCCTCACTTCGTGTCACTCGCTGCGCTCGCGTAAACGTTCCTACATCCGTCGGTGTAGAGACCGCTTACCTGAGCGTAGCGAGGGAAGCGGTGGGTCGGCGGCGGGTGTTAACCGAGAAAGATTCCGCCCCGCCGATCTGTGCGCTTCCCATCTTCCAAGGAGTGGAACCCGTTGACGATGACGTGGCACACACCGTCGGAGAGCCGGTGCGGGTTGGCGTAGGTGGTGTTTTCCTTGAGCGTTCCGGGATCGATAACGGCGATGTCGGCGGCATATCCTTCTTTGAGCTGGCCACGTTTTTCGAGGCCGAATTGTTCGGCGGGCAGCGAGGTCGTTTTGCGGATGGCTTCGGCCAGCGGAACCGTTTGCCCATCGAGTGCGGCGCGGAGGAACTTGGTATGGCTGCCGTAGGCGCGCGGGTGCGGGTGGTCGTGGCTGAGCGGACCCCACGGTGCGCGCAGCGATGCGTCGGAGCCGATCGAGACATACGGCTCGGCCAGGACGCGCCACATGTTTTCCTCGGACATGCTAAAGAAAATCCCGCCGGTTTTTAGATCGTCGGTGTCGATCAGGTGCAGTAGCGCATCGACTTCGTCCATGCCAAGGGTCGTGGCAACGTCGGGCAAATATTTCCCTTTGAATTCTTCGAAGGAGGTTGACCCGACCATCATGTTGTCCCAATGGCCCGCCGGATGTCCGGCCAGTTCGCGGCGGATGCTGGAGCGGGTTTCGGGGTCGCGGATACGCGCGAGAATGGCGTTGCGGCCGCCGTAGCTGGCCCACTGCGGCAGGACGATGTCGAGGTCGGTGCATCCGGCGGTGTAGGGATAGCGGTCGGCGCCGATACCGGCACGGCGAACCTTTTCCAGCGCGGCACCGAGCTTGTTCCAGTTGGATTCTCCGGAGGCTTTGAGGTGGGAGATTTGCAGGCGCGCGTTTGCGCGTTGAGCAATGTCGATGGTTTCGTCGATGGCTTCGAGCAGGCGGTCGGATTCGCTTCTCATGTGAGTGGTGTAGAGGCCGTTGTGGCGGGTGACGATTTTGGCGAGCGCGATGAGCTCGGAGCGCGGGACGGCGGAGCCGGGGGGATAGGCGAGTCCGGAGCTGAGGCCAATGGCTCCTTCGTCGAGGGCTTGTTCGAGAGCGTGCCGCATTTGCTTCATTTCTTCGGGCGTGGCGGCGCGCGGGGCGTAGCCGCAGATGCCGGCGTGTAGGGTGTTGTGGCCGACCAGCAGGGCGGCGTTGACGGCGGGTCGGGCCTCGGCGAAGAGGGCACGGTATTCGGCGACGGTGTTCCACGGCGGTTGAGCAGACTGGAAAGTCCGCTCCACATGTGGGGCGGGATTTCCAGCCTGCCCTATCCGCGAATAATCCTTGTCGAGCCAGTCGGCGGGCATTTTGTAGTCGCCGTTGAGCGGCGCGGCAGAGGCTCCGCAGTTGCCGCAGATTTCGGTGGTGACGCCTTGGTAGATCTTGGAGGCGGCGGAGGGTTCGAGCAGTAAGTAGGTGTCGGAGTGGGTGTGCGCATCGATGAAGCCGGGGCAGACCATGCACCCTGCGGCATCGATGGTTTTTTTTGCGGACGCGGCGGAGAGATCGCCCATTCTTTTGATGGTATCTCCATTGATGCCAATATCGTATGGGATCGCATCGCTGCCGGAGCCGTCGAATACCTGGCCGTTGATGATCTTTAGGTCGAAGTCCATGGGGGGAATTGTAGCGGGAGAAGCGGGGATGGGGAGGAAAAAGTGGGCGCGCATCGGGTTGTTCAAAAATGTATTAAACAGGAAGCATGGAACAAAAATGGCCTATAAGCCCTGTGATGATCTAAAGTGTGTTGGCTGTGACTGGTTCTTTATTCTGTTTGTCTACAATGGGTTGAGTTTTTTTTGGAGGTTCGGTTTTGGTGCATGGCACACCTGTTGCGTAGGGAGTTCCACAAGTCATGAGCACAAGGTTCGGACAGGTTTAAACTTGGAGGGTAGAATGAAGGACATGATTATAAAAGCAGTGGTAGCAGGAATGATTACGGTCGTTGCCGGAACCGTCGCAGCGGAAACATCCGTCACCATGGATTTTGCAAGCGCATACGTTTTCCGTGGATACACGCTCAACGACGAGGCGGTGTTTCAGCCGGGTATCGAAGCATCTGGACTCGGGCTGCCGGAAGGAATCGGTACGTTCACGGTCGGGGCGTGGGGAAACTACGACATTGGCGACTATGGCGGAGAGATTACCCCGAACCAGTTCTCCGAAATTGACTTCTATGCATCCTACGCGGCACCGATCGAAGTGGTGGATCTTTCCGTTGGTGTGACCGACTACACGTTTCCCTTCGCCGATTCTGCCGAGGATGTTGAACTTTTTGCAGGAATTGGCTATGAGCTCGCGGGTGTTGGTCTGGCCGCCACGGTATACCGCGGTGTTTCCGGCGATATCCTCGGAGGCGTTACTACGGTAGAGTTCGGCGCGGAATACGGAATGGAGTTCACGGAAGATTTTAGTGGCTCAGTTGCAGTGGACGTCCGCTGGGTTGATGGCACTCCCAATGGTTCTGGATGGAATGACGGCACCATCTCTGCAGGAATTGACTATGCACTGAACGAAGCTTGGAGCGTATATGCTTCGGCTACC
>DAOVNC010000083.1 GCA_030630445.1 Kiritimatiellales bacterium
AGCAGGTTGTAGCGCATCTTGGCAAACGCCTCCAAATCCAGCCCCTTGTAAAACGTCCACAGGCGCACAATTTCCCGCACATTGATGTTGCCAGGCGATTCGGTGTAGTGCGGCAATCCCTCAGACCAATGGCGCATCCAGTCCGCACCAAGATCCTTTTCAAGCGATTTGGCAATCCGCTGCTCGATGGTTCCGGCCAGTGCGATCCGCTCTTCCCAATGCCGGGTGACGGCCACAACATGCTCATCGAAATCCGACGGCTTGGCAACGCCCATGCTCAGCGTGTGCACCTCTGGCCGGGACAGGCAATAGAGGTCGTTCCACTGCATCGGGCTTAAAGGATCGCACAAGCCGATCATTTTCCTAGTGGGCTGGTAAAGCATCCCTCCCTTATCGTTGGGGCTGATGATAAAAACGCCCATATCCATCTTGGTGGCGGTCTCGACCATCGGCCAATGGAGCTGATTGTAGATAAAATACCAGTGCAGGTTCACATAATCGAATTCCCCGCTCTCGCAGGCAGGAACGACTACCTCCGGCCCGGCATGCGTTGAAAACCCACAGAAGCGAACCCGCCCCTCCTTCTGCAATTGACGAATGGCATCAAGGCATCCTCCCTTTTTCAGGCAGGTGTCGATGTGTTTCGGCAGGTTGATCCCGTGGATCGAAAGGAAGTCCACGTAGTCGAGTCCGAGGTAGTTCATCGAGATTTCGAAACTTTCGAGGAATTCCTTGGCCGAATCCTTCACGCCGACCTTGGTCTGAACGAGGAGTTTGTCGCGGTCGATTTTGGGCAATACCCAGCCGAGCTGCATTTCGGACGATCCATAGCCGCGCGCCGTCTCGATGTGGTTGATTCCGTGTTCCAGCGCATAGTGGATGGTCGCCTCCAGGTTTTCCTGGTTTTTCTTCTCAACCTTTTCCGGGTCGAGATCCTCCCACGCCTGCTGGTAGCGCATGCCACCGCAGGTCAGCACCGGCATCTGCACTTCCGTTCTTCCAAACCGTTTTGTCGGTACGTGCATATGCCCTATCCTTTTTTACCCAATTCGTTGCGGATGAGCTCCGCTGTCTTTTTCCCAATCCCCGGCGCTTCGGCAATCTGCTCCACCGATGCCCGACCCAACCGGGTAATCGATCCAAAGTGCTTTAATAGCATTTCCTTCTTCGATTTTCCAATCCCCGGGATTTCATCGAGCACCGACTCCTTGATGCGTTGCCGGCGCAGCTCGCGGTGGTAGGTGATCGCAAAACGATGCGCCTCGTCGCGCAGGCGCGTCACTACCGTCAACCCGGCGGAGTTGCGCGAAAGGAACAGGTTGCCGGAGTTATGCTCATGATCCCAGACAATTTCCTCATAGCGCTTGGCTAGCCCAACAACGGGAAGCTTGTCCAGTCCAAGCTCCACAAGCTCTGCCTTGGCGGCGCGCAGCTGCGTGATGCCGCCGTCGACCATCACCAGCCCCGGCATTGGCTTGTTTTCCTTGAGCAAACGCGAGTAGCGGCGGCGCACGACCTCCGCCATTGATCGCGGATCGTCCGCGCCCTTCACGGTCTTGATGCGAAATCGCCGATAGCGGTTGGGGAATGGCACCCCATCCACTGCGCAAACCATGCTGGCCACCGAATGGGTTCCAGAAATATTGGAGATGTCGAAGCACTCGATCACGCGCGGATCCGACGGCAGCTTCAGTTGCTTTTGCAGCTCCTTCAATCCAAGCCGGGCCTCGTCCTGCTTCATCTTCGGGGTCTTGCGCACCCGGGCCTTTTCCTTCACGGCGTTGTGCAGGTGCATCAGCATGTCGCGCAGGGCGGCAGCCTCCTCGAAGCGATGTTCCGCTGCGGCCTGTTCCATTTCGGCGCGCAGTTCCTGGAGCATTTCCATCCGCTCGCCGCGCAGAAAGGCACAAGCTTCCTCCACCCGCTGGCCGTATTGCTCTGGAGAAACCTTTCCAATACAGGGCGCCGAACAGTCGGCAATGATGTCGTTGCTGCAATGCTTGTAGGTATCGGCGTCCGGCACACGCGGGCGGCAGCGGCGCAGGCCGAAGCGCCGCTCCAAAAACTCCACCGCCACCTTCGCCGCCATACCCGATGTATAGGGCCCGAAATAGACCGCTCCATCATCCTTTTTAATCCGGCATTTTCCAACGGTTGGAAATGGGTGCTGAATATCCACGCGAATCATCGTGAAGCGCTTATCGTCCTTCCACAGCGTATTGTAGTGCGGGCGGTACTCCTTGATCAGTTTGCCCTCGGTCAGGATCGCCTCCGCCTCGGACTTGAGCACAACGATGTCGAAATCGGCGATCGAGCTAATCAGGCTGCGGATCTTCGGTTGCGCCGTGCGCTTGGTGTGGCTGCGGAAATAGCTCTGCACCCGCTTGCGCAGCGACGCGGCCTTGCCGATATAGATAATCTTCCCGGCGCGGTCGCGCATCAAGTAGCACCCCGGTTTGTCCGGCAGGGCTTTCAACTTTTCCTTGATGGCTTTGGAATACTCCATGGCTTGGAAATATACAGATGTTCCGGGAGTTGGCAAAACAACTTCAATTCAACCGCACAAACAACTATCCTCCCCCCATGCGCATTCATTTTAACCCGCGGCAATCTGTTCACCTTCTGTTGACCTTGGCCATAGCGGCCTTGGCTTGCGTTGCGGTTGCCCGATGGTGGATCGAGGCGGATAGCGATGGCCGCATCCATCACAGTGCAATCAACACACCTAAACGCAAGGTGGGGCTTGTTTTGGGATGCGCCCGCAACATCTATTTCTACCACCGCGTTGCCGCCGCCAGCTCGTTGTACAAAGCGGGAAAAATCGAGTTTATCCTGGTGAGTGGCGACAATCATATTGCGACCTATGACGAAGCGGGAGCGATGAAGGCCTCGTTGATAAAAAGGGGGGTTCCGGAAGGCCGTATCGTTTGCGACTATGCCGGATTCAGCACCATCGACTCGATCGTACGGGCCAAGAAGGTTTTCGGGCTAACGCAATTCACGGTCATCTCGCAAGAGTTTCACGTAAGACGTGCCATCTTCATTGCCAAACGAAAAAAAATCGATGCCATCGGATTTTGCGCTGTAGACGTTGCCACACGCACGGGCTTCCAGACACTGCTGCGGGAGCATCTGGCGCGCGTGAAAACCATTCTCGATCTATACGTGCTGCATCGCCAACCCGTGTATCTCGGCGACCCCATCCAGATTGGTGCATCCAACCCTCAGTTCCCCGCGACGACTTCGACGAACTTGGTTGCATCCACCAAACCGGAGCGGATTTTAGCCCGATAAGGCTTGAGCCTCTTT
Organism: Kiritimatiellales bacterium; assembly: GCA_030630445.1. Taxonomy (GTDB): domain Bacteria; phylum Verrucomicrobiota; class Kiritimatiellia; order Kiritimatiellales; family Pontiellaceae; genus Pontiella. Next base: position 3,310 of record DAOVNC010000083.1, read on the forward strand.
AGACGAAGTATAATCATGGCGGAGTTCAATCAAGGGAACACATGCAACTACTGCTCAACATCCTGAAGGAAATCTGGCTCGTTACGGTGGCGATGGCCCCGTACCTCCTATTCGGGTTCCTGATGGCCGGCATACTGTCGGTTCTGATCTCGAAGGAGTATGTGCGGCGACACCTCGGCGGGCATGGCTGGATTCAATCGCTGAAGGCCGCATTGGTCGGCGTGCCCATGCCGATCTGTTCATGCGGTGTGATTCCGCTGGCGGCGTCGTTGCGCAAGCATGGCGCCAGCCGCAGCGCAACGGCTTCGTTCCTGGCCTCCACTCCGCAGACCGGTGTGGATAGCCTGATGATTACCTATGCCCTGCTGGGGTGGGTGTATGCCGTTTTTCGCGCCGTGGTTGCGTTCGTTTCCGGAATTCTCTGCGGCATGGCCGTGGGGGCGGTTTCGCCCAAGAACGAAGAGGTGGTTCCCGACTGCACCGACGAATGCTGCCAACCCAGCCAGACCCATCTCCTCAAGCGCATGCTCTCCTACGGCTTTGTCTCCTTGCCGCGCGATATTGCCCGCGCCATGGTGCTCGGCATCGTCATTTCCGGCATCATCAGCGGCCTGATTCCCGAGAACTATTTTGCCGACCGCATGGGCGATTCGGTTGCAGCCATGTTCCTCATGCTGCTCATCGGCATCCCTCTGTATGTCTGTTCTTCGGGTTCCGTTCCGATTGCATTGGCCTTTATCAAGGCCGGCATATCCCCAGGTGCTGCATTGATTTTCCTCATCACTGGACCCGCCACCAATGCGGCAACGTTGACGACCCTTTGGAAAATCATCGGGAAGAAGCAGCTCATCGTTTTTCTGGCCACCTTGGCCCTCTGTGCGCTGGGCGCGGGTTTCATCATAAACTCCATGGATCTGAAACTGGGCATTGGCGAAGCCGCCTGCGACTATGGAAATAAACAGGGTTGGTTTGGTATCCTTGCCGCCGTTGCCTTGATCGGTATTCTCGCCAAGGGCATGCTACCCGAAAAACACAAGGATACCAGCTTCCCGCATTGACCATAAAAACTCCTTGAAGCGCGGCGACTATAGAATTTTTCTGAAAATATGCTTTGTTTTTCGAAACCCCGTAATGTAAAGTCTTCCCAAGGTAGGAGAGGGAAGTTTCCAGATGGCAAGTCCAACACATTCAATCATGATCATTGATGACCACCCCATCATCCATGATGGCCTCAAGACCCTGCTGGCGTCGGAAGAAGCCCTTTCGATCGATATAGCCGCCTCCTCCGCGGCAGAAGCGCTGGCAATACTCGCCACGATAACACCGGATCTTGCAATCATCGATCTATCCATGGACGACTCCGACGGCACCTATCTCATTCAGAAGATCCACCACCAGTTCCCCAAAGTGCACATGCTGGTTTACACGATGTCCGAGGAAAAGCTCTTTGGCGAGCGGGTCGCTAGTGCAGGAGCACGTGGATACGTCATGAAGACCTCCCGGGCGTCCATGGTCAAGGAAGCCATATACACCATCCTGGCTGGCGACATCTACTTCAGCCCGAAAATCAAAAAACGCGTGCTCAAGCAAAAGATTGGCCGAGGACGGGGGCCGAATAGTGCTCTAGACACCCTCTCCAACCGCGAAATGGATATCTTCAACTTGGTTGGCCAAGGGCTGGATACGGTAAACATCGGGGGGAAACTGAACATAAGCCGCAACACGGTCGATACCCATCGCATCAACATTAAGAAAAAATTGGAACTCTCGAGTGGGAAGGCCCTCGACCGCCTAGCCTACGAAGTCATCATGCAAGGCAAGATGCCGAAGAAAAAGGCGTGAGGCGTGAGGCGTGAAGCTTTTGCGCTCCCTCCCGAACTCATCAAGGGAAATCACGACTCACTCATCACGTTTCACGAAAAAAGACAGGCAGGGCGGTAAGCCGGATTCTGTTCCCCTTGCGGGGTCGATCATTTATCTAATGCGATCAACCCGGAACTCAAATGAAGCGGGCCGCCTCTCGTTCCCTATTTGATCTTGCTCCGGACGGGGTTTACCCTGCCCCCTCGGTTGCCCTCGGGGCGGTGGGCTCTTACCCCACCATTTCACCCTTACCCCGGCAAGCCGGGGCGGTATATTTGCTGTGGCACTTTCCATCCCCTGCGATATCGCACAGAGGTTCCCGCGTTAACCACGGAACGTCCTGCCCTGCGGAGTCCGGACTTTCCTCCCCCCGCCGAAACGAGGAGCGACCGATACACCCTGCCTGCTAAATTTAATGCGTAATGGGTAATGCGTAACCCTGTAAAGTTACGCATTACGGATTACGAGTTACGAGTTACGGATTATAAACAATGCGCCCGCAAAAATTGCACACCACGATTTTCGTGGGGTTGCGCGCGTCGTTGGTCACCTGCGGCGGCAGCTTCATGTGGCATCCGCCGCAATGGCCGCCCGGCTCCACCATGATCACCGCAAAATCGCGCTTGTTGTTCATGATGCGCGTATACTTTTGCAAGATTGACTTGTCGCACTGTTCCGCCGCGCGCGCGCGGTCGGCCTTCATTTGCTCCAGCATTTCGGTCAGCTCGGCGGAACGGGCATCGAGTTCCCCCAGCTCGTCGGCAATGCCGGCCTTCTCGCCGCCCAGCTTTTCCTCGCATTCGGCCACGATGGCCTTGCCCTTCTCGAGGTTTTCCATCAGCACGATTTCCTTGTCTTCGAGGTCGCTGATTTCGCGCTCAACCGTACCGATTTCCTTGACGAAGGCGCGGTATTGGTCGTTGGTCTTCGCCTCCATCTGCTGTTGCTTATATTTGACGACCCGCTCCTTGAGGGATTCCACCTCCAGCTCCTGCTCCTTCAGCGAGGCTTCCGTATGCTTTTTGCTGTCGCGCGCAATTTCCAGCTTCTGTGTCGAGCCGGCCAGTTGCGCTTCGATGTCGCTCTTCCGCTGTGGGATATCACGGATCTCCCGCACGAGTTTGATGAGCCTACGATCTTTCTTCTGCAATGCGTAAATCGATTCCAACGGATGCGACACAAGCGACCTCCAATAAGATTTCTAAAAACAGTCGGGGAATTTACCCCTTTGCCCCGGACAAGTCAAAGCGATGGGCGACTTATTTACTCCCCGGATGCACCAATTCCAACCCCTCTTTGCACAGTGGGCAGTCGGCGGGATCGTACGTGACCGGCTCGATTTCCAGCAGGCTCACCAACGGCGCATCGAACGATGCCTTTCCGCCGCTGCGGTCGACCAAGATTCCGATCGCCGCCACGATGCCGCCGTTTCCCTGGACAATATCGATGGTTTCCTGAACACGTCCCCCGCGCGTCACCACATCCTCGGCAATCACAAAGCGTTCGCCTTGATTGATCTTGAAGCGGCGCAGCACCAATACGTTGTCTTCCTTCTCCACAAAGATAAAGCGAATACCCAGCGATCGGGCCACCTCGTGGCCGATCGTGATCCCGCCCATCGCCGGGGCGATCACCGTATCGACTTCCAACCCTTGGAGATCGGCTTTCAGCTTTTCCACTAGCGCCCCGCAAAGCTGCGCCGCCGTGCGCGGTTGCTCCAGCAGGTGGGCGCATTGGAAAAACCGGTCGCTATGCAACCCCGACCGCAATTCAAAATGGCCATTGAGCAACGCGCCGGTTTCCTCGAACAATCTCAGTACTTCTTCTTGTTTCATATCGTTTCCTTTTCAAACATCAAAAAAAGCCCGTCGCTGTGGACGGGCTTTTTATGAATCAACGGGCTACATGATTTCGCCTATTTTCTTCATGAAGCTCCAGCGCTTCTTCGCATCCTCTTCCGCCAGTTTAAAGAGGCCTTCGGCCTCGTCGGGGGCGGTTTTCAGGAGCGTCGTATACCGGCGCTCGTTGCGGATGAAGGCTTGGAAGTCGCCGGTCGGCTCCTTGGCATCCCATGTGAACTGCTTGCCCTCTTCCCCTTCGGGGTTGAAGCGATAGAGCGGCCAGTAGCCGCGTTCGACGGCGTTCTTGGCCATGCTCTGCGTCTTCATCATGTCGATGCCGTGCGCGATGCAGGGCGAGTAGGCCATGATGATCGACGGCCCGTTGTAGTTGACCGCCTCCTGGATCGCCTTTTGCGTCTGCATGCGGTTCGCACCCATGGAGATGCAGGCCACATAGACATTGCCGTAGCTCATGCACATGAAGCCAAGGTTCTTCTTGCCGGCACGCATGCCGGAGGTGGCGAACTTGGCCACCGCGCCGATCGGCGTGGCCTTGGAGGCCTGGCCTCCGGTATTGGAATACACTTCGGTATCGAGAACGAGGATGTTCACGTTCTTGCCGGAAGCAATCACGTGGTCGAGCCCGCCATATCCAATGTCGTAGGCCCAGCCGTCGCCCCCAAAGATCCAAACGGCCTTGTCGATGAAGTAGTCCTGCAGTTCGATCACCTTGCGAACCACCGGAGCCGCCTCGGCGGAAGCCTCGGCCAGCGCGGAGGAGAGGAGGATCTTCACCGCGTTCTGCGCCGCAATGGCTTCGTCGCCCAGCTCGTTGTCGACGCAAATCTCCAGCGCCTTCTCCAGCGCGGCCTTCAGATCGGCGGTGGTGCCGAGCTCCAGCAGCTGCGCGACAGCCTGGCGAAGCAGAGCGCGGTTGTTGTCGACCGCGAGCCGGAAGCCCATGCCGTATTCGGCGTTGTCTTCGAAAAGCGAGTTCGCCCAGGCCGGGCCGCGACCCTCTTTGTTCGTGCAATACGGAACGGTCGGGAAGGTGCCCCCGTAGATGGAGGAGCAGCCGGTCGCGTTCGCCACCATCATGTTTTCCCCGCAAACAAGAGTAACCAGTTTGACATACGGCGTCTCGCCGCAGCCGGCGCAGGCTCCCGAGAATTCAAACAAGGGTTTCTTGAACTGGATGCCCTTCACCGTTGCCGTATTGACGCCATCTAGCACGTTGTCGGGCAAGGCGTCGAAGAAGTAGGTGTTATCCACTTCGCCGGCTTCGCGCTCGTCTTCGAGCGTGGTGAATTCGAGCGCCTTGGTTTTGGCCGGGCAGGTTTCCACGCAGACGCCGCAACCGGTGCAGTCCTCGATGTAGACCTGGATCTTGTAGCCTAGGTCCTTGTCGTTTTTCGATTTGGACTTGATGGTGGCGAAAGATTCCGGGGCATTGCCCAGTTCGGAGGGTTCAATCTGCTTGGCGCGAATCACCGAGTGCGGGCAGGCCATGACGCACTGGTTGCACTGGATGCAGTTTTCGCTGAGCCATTTCGGGACCCGCGGGCCGATGCATCGTTTTTCAATCTTGCTGGTGCCGGTCGGCAGGATTCCGTCGAACGACATCGCGGAAACCGGAACATCGTCGCCCTTCTGCATCATCACCGGAAGAATCACGTCCTTCGCGAAGTCGGACGCATCGGCCGGAATCAGATCCGGCAGCACATAGGACTTGGTGATTTCCGCGGGTATCTCCACCTTTTCGATGGCGGCGACGGCGGCATCGATCGCTTTCCAGTTCATTTCGACAATATCCATGCCCTTCATTTCGAAGGTCTTCTTGGCATAGTCCTTAATGAGTTGGATGGACTGCTCGGCAGGCAACACGCCTGATAGCTCGAAATAGACGGTCTGCATGACCGTGTTAATGCGGCCACCCAGCCCAACGTCCATGGCGATCTGCAAGGCGTTCACGTTGTAGAAGTTAATCTTGCGGTCGATGATGATCTGCTGTTCTTCCTTCGTGAGGTGTTCGAACACTTCCGCAGTGGGGATCTCGGAATTGAGCACGAACGTGCCGCCTTCCTTGATCGCGCCAAGCATGTCGTAGCGGCCGATGTAGGAGACGTTGTGGCAGGCCACATAACCCGCGTGCTGAATGAGGAACGGATAGTTGACCGGGCTGTCGCCGAAGCGCAGGTGCGAAACCGTCACGCCGCCGGACTTTTTGGAGTCGTACACGAAGTAGGCCTGCGCGGTCATATCGGTATTGTCGCCAATAATCTTGATGGTGTTTTTGCACGCACCCACGGTACCGTCGGAACCGAAGCCCCAGAAGACGGAACTCTTCACGTCGGCGGGCTCGATGTCGAACTCTTCACCCACCGGAATGGAAAGGTTGGTGACGTCGTCGTTGATGCCGACGGTGAAGCCGTGCCATGCACCATGGTCGATGTGGTCGTAGACGGCCTTGACCATGCGCGGCATGAATTCCTTGGAGGAAAGACCGTAGCGGCCGCCGATAATCTTGAGACCCTTGCCTTCCAGCGCGGCAACCACGTCGAGGTAGAGCGGCTCGCCGAGCGCGCCAGGCTCCTTGGTGCGATCGAGAACGATGATCTTCTTCGCGCTTTCCGGAATGCAGCCAACGAAGGCCTTCGCAGAGAACGGACGGTAGAGGCGAACCTTGACGAGGCCGAGCTTTTCGCCGTTGGCATTGAGTTTTTCGATGGTCTGTTCGATGGTATCGCAGGCCGAACCCATGGCAATGACGACCTTTTCGGCATCCGGTGCACCGACATAGTCGAACAGGTTGTACTTGCGGCCAAACTTGGCGCCCACCTTGTCCATGTATTCCTGGACGATTCCCGGAATGGCATCGTAGTACTTGTTGCTCGTTTCCCTGCCTTGGAAATAGACATCCGGGTTCTGGGCGGCGACTTTGAGTACCGGTTTTTCCGGGCGCAGCGCGCGGGCGCGGAAGCGTTCGATGTATTCCGGCTCGACGAGATCCTGAATCTCGTCGAAGTCGATCTGCTCAACCTTCTGCAGCTCGTGGGAGGTGCGGAACCCGTCGAAAAAGTTCAGGAAGGGAATTTGTGCCTTCAGCGTCGCGAGGTGCGACACAATCGCCAGATCCATCGTCTCCTGAATGGAGCTTGCAGCCACCATGGCAAAGCCGGTGTTGCGGACGGACATCACGTCGGAGTGGTCGCCGAAAATAGAGAGCGACTGCGCCGCCAGCGAGCGGGCGGAAACATGGAAAACGGTCGGCAGCATTTCGCCGGCGATCTTATACATATTAGGGATCATCAGCAGCAGCCCCTGCGAGGCCGTGAAGGTGGTCGTCAGCGCACCCGCGCTCAGCGAGCCGTGAACCGCGCCGGCCGCGCCAGCCTCGGACTGCATCTCAACCACATCGACTTCCTTGCCGAAGAGGTTCTTCATGCCCTGACTCGCCCACTCTTCAGCCAGTTCCCCCATGTTGGAAGACGGGGTGATCGGATAGATGGCCGCAATATCGGAAAATGCGTACGCAATGTGCGCTGCAGCGGTATTGCCATCGATGGTTACCATTTTTTTACTCATTGTTCAGTTAACTCCTTAGTTCGCATCCGTTG
>DAOVNC010000274.1 GCA_030630445.1 Kiritimatiellales bacterium
GCCATGCACCTCGGCCTTTTTCACATCGTTGCCCATATCAAACACTACGCGTCCGAGAATATCCGTGCAGGTAAGGATCCCCTGCCCGCCCAATCCCGCAAATTTTACGTTCACTACTTTCTTCATATCAAAATCTCCTGTTTGTAATCCGTAACGTGTAATGCGTAATTTCTGTTTAGTTACGCATTACGAATTACTAGTCACGGCTCTATCTCACCTTTTCCCCGCGCTCGAATTTTGCATCGCGCGTCAAGGCGAGGATGCACGGACGGCGGGCGATGACGACGGTAAGGTCGTTCGAGGCCAGCGCATCGACCACCGCCTTTTCAAAGGCCTCGATCTCGCGCGACGGATCAACGATCACGACGTGGTCGACCCCCATGGCCAGGCAGGTGCCTTCGAGCGAAACTGTTTTTCCCGCCGGAAGGTGGTCGAGTTTTTTTCCGGTCCCTGGATGTTCCTGCAGACCCGTCATCGCCGTGGTGCCATTGTCGAGGATCACAATCACATGTCCGGTTTCGGGGCGATTGTAGACCATTTCCGCCACACCGGTCAGTCCGCTGTGCATGAAGGTGCCGTCGCCGATCACGCTGATGACCCTGCGCGCCTGCTCTTCGGGCAGTACATGGCGCATGCCAAGCCCGACACCGATGGAGGCACCCATGCAAACACAGGTATCCATGGTTTCGTACGGCGGAAGAACACTCAACGTGTAGCAACCAATGTCTCCGGTAATAATGCAGTCGAGCTTCTTGAGCATACCGAAGCTGGCGCCATGCGGGCATCCAGCGCACAACTGCGGCGGTTTGCCGCGGGGAGGAACGGCCTCTTCGGAATCGTCGTTGGCAATGATGCGCCTGACGCGCACCACGTCGAGCTCTCCAAACCGGTAGCGTTCCATGCGCGGACGAATCTTGCCGCCTGCCGCTTGGATTTCGGCCTGGATGAACGGGTCGCTCTCTTCGATCACGATGCAGTCGTCGACGGAATCGATAAACTCCAGCAGGGCTTTCATTGGCAACGGGTAGACCATGCCGATCTTGAAGATTTTCGCGTCCGGCGCGGCCTCCTGCGCGTGCAGGGCGGCAACGCCATTGGCAATGATGCCGAGCGTGGAGCTTTCGCCGGTGATCTGGTTTGGTCCGTCGGTATTGTTCCATGCCTCCATCTCGGCCAGCTTGTTGCGCAGCGCCTTGTGTGCAGGACGGGCGTAGGCCGGAATCATTACACGTTGCTTGATGTCGCGCTTATAGTCGGCTTGGGGAACATCCATTGAATCGCCGGGAACGACGATGGTCTTGGAGTGGCAGACGCGGGTACAGAGCCGGAGAATGACGGGCTGGTTCCACCGTTCGGAAAGTTCGAAGGCCAGCTTGGTCATTTCGTAGGCTTCCTGCGAATCGGCTGGTTCAAGCATCGGAACACCCGCGGCACGCGCATAGTTGCGCGAATCCTGCTCGTTTTGCGACGACGCCATGCCGGGATCGTCCGCCACGGCCATTACCATGCCGCCGGTCACGCCGGTGTAGGCCACCGTGAAGAACGGATCGGCCGCCACGTTCAACCCAACGTGTTTCATGGTGATCAGCGTCCGCGTGCCGGCAAAAGCCACGCCAATACCCACTTCTGCCGCCACCTTTTCGTTTGGCGACCACTGCGCCTTTCCGCCCAGCTTTGAATAGTTTTCCAGGATCTCGGTCGAAGGCGTTCCGGGATACCCGACGCCCAGCGCGCAACCCGCGTGCAGGGCGCCCAGCGCCACCGCCTCGTTGCCGCTCATCAGTGTACGTTCCTTGTTCATGAATCCTCTTCTCCATTTAATAAATCATCAATCCAGCCTGGAATCCGAATGGGTTTCCCCTCGGGGTTCGTCAAGGCATGGATCGTGCATCCCTCCGCCACCGGCTTCCCGCTTTCGGCCAGCACCAGTTTCGACTCAAAGCGCAGGCGGGCGCGTCCTTCCCGACTGCAAACGGTTTCGATTTCAAGCACATCGTCGTAGGCCGCGCGACCTTTGAACTTCAGGTTGGCTTCCACGATCGGTGCCAGCACCCCGCGCTCTTCCCACTCGGCATAGGCACAACCCGCCGCGCGGAGCAGCTCCGACCGCCCCACTTCCATCCATTCGAGCAGGCGGGAGTTATAATAACTCCCCAACTGGTCCGATTCGCTGTAGCGCACCCTAAGCTGGTGTGTATGCCTGAACATGGTTTCCCCATAGAAAACAAACACCTATTTAAACCGTTTTTCGAGAGAGGTTTCAAGCGGCGTCACAACTCGATTTTACTGATCAGGAAGCTTCAAGGCTCGCTGGCCTCGGCTATATCGAATAAGGTTCGCCCCAATGTCAGTTTCCGATCGCAATAATACCGTCGAAAACGGGCCCTCCGCGTCCGTCTTTTGCGGAGAGCACCGTCTTGTTTTCGTATCTCAAAAACAAACATGGGGGGAATAATGCAAAGACGCCGCTTCATCAAGAACACGACCACTGCCGTCGTCGCACTAGGCGTAGCGCGAAATACAACCGCCCAGACCCCCAACCGTCCGAATATCCTCTGGCTGACCTGCGAAGACAACAACATCAACTGGGTCGGCTGCTATGGCAACCCGCATGCCAACACGCCGAATATCGACCAATTGGCGGCGGAAGGATTCCAATACATGCACGCCTTCGCCAGTGCGCCGGTCTGTGCGCCGTCGCGCTCGACCTGGATCACAGGCATCAACGCCATTTCGATGGGCACCCACCCGATGCGCAGCCGCTACGACATTCCGCACAATCTCATCAAATACTATCCCGACCACCTCAAGGCCAACGGCTACCATGTCGGAAACGACAAAAAAACCGACTACAACATTGGCGGACGTCCCGACAAGGAATGCTGGGACAATCCCGGAAAGGTCGACTGGAATGCGCTTAAGCAAAACCAACCCTTCTTTCAGGTGATCAACTCCACGCAATCGCACGAGAGCAAGGCATTTGGCGATGTGGACAAGACCGAACATGATCCGGCCGACACGAAACTCCGCGCATACCACCCCGATGTGCCGGACATGCGCAAGAACTACGCGCACTACCACGACGCCATGAAAAAAATGGATGCCGAAATCGGCGCATCGCTCCAGTCGTTGGAAAATGCGGGCCTTGCCGGCAACACCATCGTCATCCACAACTCCGATCATGGCGGTGTCCTGCCCCGCAGCAAGCGCTACATTTTCGGCAGTGGCATCCACTGCCCGCTCATCATCCGCATTCCGAAAATGTATAAACACCTCTGGCCGACAAAAAAGCCAGGGATGGAGGTCGACCGGCTGGTCAGCTTTGTCGATATGCCCAAGACGTGGCTGAACATCACCGGTTCCAAGGTGCCGGGCTATATGCAGGGAAAGATTTTCCTCGGCCCGCACACTGAACCGGAACGGGAATTCCATTTCGCCTTCCGCGGTCGCATGGACGAACGCATCGAAAACGCACGCACCGTCTGCGACAAGCAGTTCCTCTATATCCGCAACTACATGCCCTATACCCCGTGGATGCAACACCTCAACTATCTCTGGAAAATGGTGGCCACCCAGGCGTGGGTGAAACAGGTGGACTCCGGCAAGGCCAGCGAAATCGAGGCGCGTTTTTTCAAACCCAAGGGCTGGACGGAAGAGTTCTACGACATGCACCAGGATCCGGACAACGTCGACAACCTGATCGACAATCCCGAATACGCGCAGGTCATTGGAAGAATGCGCGCCGGCCTGCGTTCGTGGCAGGAGCAGATCCACGATTCCGGCCTGCTACCCGAATCCGAGATGGTCAAGCGCGCCGCCGATAACAACACAACCATCTACGAGATGGTGCGCAACCCCAAGCTCTACAACCTCTCCGCCCTGCTCGACGCCGCCGACCTTGCACTCGAGCAGAAACCGGAAAATCTTCCAGCCCTTGAAAAACTACTCAAGAGCCTCGACGGCGGACGGCGCTACTGGGGCGTTGTCGGGTGCTTCCTGCTCGACGACCAACCCGCCGGTTTTCAATGCATGGAAGACGACTCACACGAGGTGCGCGCCATGGCCGCTTGGCTGCTGATCCGTACCGGTGAAAAGAAAAAAGGCTTCCAATGCCTGAAAAACCTACTCGAGGAAAATTCCTACGCCACGCTTTCGGTGCTCAACATTCTCGATTGGCTGGGCGACGAATCCAAAGAACTGATCCCCACCGTGCAATCCATTAAATGCACCAACTACGAAGCGCGCCTGCAGGAATATCTGCTCACCAAATTTGGTTTCATCACCCCTGTCCCGTAAAAAAACAGACCTGTGTTCAAACAGATTTTATGATGTTGTTTCAAGCGATGAGCCAACCGTTTTTCTTCCAAACGCTGGAAACCCACCCGTAGTCCATCACCCAAAAAGAAGCGTAAGGTGGAAGCCGAGCGCTTCTGCATTCAGTGATTGGCCAGACCTATGGCTGGGAAACTTCCAACCGGCAGAACCCGGCGGGCGCCAGGTTGGTATCCGGTCATGGAATCGGCTCCGCCAACGCCCATGCGCAACCCTGCGCCGGGAACGGGAGATCACCTTGGCAGGAAATCCAGCGATTGCTGGACGAGCCTCTTCGTAAGGCGGAGAACGCATTGCCCGTGTTCGAAAAGGATGCCGAACGCCATAAACACCCTTTTATATTTATATAGTATTCTATATAAAACACCCTCAAAATAGTCGTTTTGGCGTAAAAATATATCGTATACTATATGAAAAAAGCGAAGGGTTCGCCCATGGAACTTATACCATCGGCAAAACCTTCCAGCAGAAAAACGGGAACGATGATTGCGTGGGCCGTGGAGGGGTAGCGGCCTCGTTGCCTTCGATGGAACGGGTTTCCGCTCGTGCGCGGGTCGATGAAGCCGTCGCCTCCAAATAAACAAAGGGCTTTAACTGAGGTCAAAGCCCTTTAAAAGTGGAGCGGGAGACGGGACTCGAACCCGCCACGTCCAGCTTGGGAAGCTTGTCTAATACCCCATAAACTATGGTGTTTTTTGATATTCATTGATATTATTTGCCCTTTGTTTGCTATTTGCCTTGCCTACTTATCAGA
>DAOVNC010000457.1 GCA_030630445.1 Kiritimatiellales bacterium
CGCCGCACACAACGACACCATCCCGCTCGACGAGCTCTACCGCGGCTGCGAAATTGCCCGCCGCCTGTGTGACCCGCTCAAGGTGGGCCGCGTCATTGCCCGCCCGTTCAAAGGCCAGCCCGGCGCATTCGAGCGAACGGAGGATCGGCGCGACTATGCCTTCACCCCCACCGAGCCCCTCATCAACGAGCGCCTGCTCGATGCGGGCATCCCCGTCTATGCCGTCGGGAAAATCGAGGACATCGTCGCGCACCGCGGCATCACCGAAAGCATCCATTCACCCAACACGGAAGCATCGCAAAAGGTGGTCGAGCAGTTTATGCAGAAGGAGGGCGACGGCTTCATCTTTGCCAACTTCATCGACTTCGACATGCTCTACGGCCATCGCCGCGACCCCGAAGGCTATGCCGCCGCGCTGCGGCAAACCGACGCATGGCTCGCGCAATTCATTCCAACGCTTGAGCGGGATGACGTGCTGATTCTGACGGCCGACCACGGCAACGACCCCACCTTCAAAGGCACCGACCATACGCGCGAATATGTCCCGCTACTCGTCTTCCAAAAGGATGTCCCCGGCGAAAGCCTCGGCATCCGGCGCGGCTTCTACGATATCGCCCAATCCCTCGCCGGATGGTTCGACCTCGCGCCCATCCCGCGCGGCCAAGGGTTCCTGTAAGGGGATGGGCGGTTTTGAGCATTGTACTCTTTCCCGCAAAAACCTATTCTCCGACTCGACATGAACCGGTTTTTCCAGTCACTCGCATTTAAACTGAGCTTGGCGATTTTCTTCATTGCCTCGGTGCTGCTTTCCAGCCTTGGCATCTATTATATCAAAAAGTTCGAGGATGAAATCGACCAGCGCCTCTACCTCCAGTCCCAGATCCCGGGGAATCTAATGAACGAAGGGGCCATCGCGCACGAACTGGTCCGCGATCTCGATGCACTTTCTCGGCTGGTCGGCGAGAAGGTGCTAGCGGCCGCGGTCGACCAGCCCGACAACCTGATCCTCTTTAGCTCGGATCAAGCTCTGGAGGGCACGCATGCGGATGCGTTCCAGAACTATGCCGAACTACCGCATGCAATCACCACCGAATGCGGAGTCGTGATCGTTCCTAGACGGAAAAACGGTGGCACCCTTCTCTTTGTATCGGCTCCGTTGCGTTTTGCCGGCGGAACGACCGGTGATCTCCACATGCAAATCAATGCAGACAACGCACGCCTGAAAAAGCTGCGCGTCGCCAGCGGGTTTTCACTGGGCTTCACGCTCTGCATCGTGCTGATAACAGGCATGTGCGCTTTATTGCTGCATTTCCTGACCGTCCCCCGGCTTAACAATACCCTGCATTGCCTCAAAGCCGTCGAGGAAGGCGACTTTACCGTCCGCATTGCCCGCGCCAAATCACAGGATGAAATCGGTGTGCTGGGCCGAGGGGTGAACCATATGGTCGACGAACTCGAACGCCGCCGCGCCGAACAGCAGCAGTTGAGCACCGAACTGCAAGAGGCCAAGGACACCGCCGAAAATGCCAGTCGAAGCAAAAGCGAATTCCTCGCCAACATGAGCCATGAAATCCGCACGCCCATGAATGGCGTACTCGGCATGGCGCAATTAATGAAGGATACCGACCTTTCCACCGAACAGGCGGAGTATATCAATACGATCTCCACCTCCGCCGAAAACCTGCTCCAGATCATCAACAACATCCTCGATCTCTCTCGCATTGAAACCGGCACATTCCACCTCAATATCGAGCCCCTCGACATCCGCGTCATACTACAGGAACTCCACGCCTTCTTCACGCCGGCGGTCAAGAGCAAGGGGCTGGATCTAAAAATCGACTGCCCGGAAAACCTGCCGATCATCCGTACCGATAAAAGCAACCTGCGGCAGGTTCTCATCAACCTCATGGCCAATGCCGTGAAGTTCACGAAGAAAGGCCACATCCACGTGGCCGTCGAATGCCTTGGAAAAACCGGAAACGAGTGCACCCTTGGCTTTAGCGTCAGCGACACCGGAATCGGAATCTCCGAAGAGGCGCAGGCCGTCATCTTTCGGGAATTCATTCAGGCAGACAGCTCGCATACCCGCGAATATGGCGGCTCCGGACTTGGGCTTGCGATCTCCAAGAAGATGGTCGAACAACTCGGCGGACACCTCGGTGTTTCAAGCGAACCAGGAAAAGGGGCCACGTTCTCCTTCAACATCACCGTAGACATGGAGCAGACTGCGGCGGAAGAAGCCGACACCCCCAGGGACGAGATCCATGAATCCTTCAGCCACAACGTGCTGGTGGTGGAAGACAACCAACTGAACCGCCGGGTCATCACCAAAATGCTTGAAAAACTGGGCTGCCGTGTCGATGCCACCGAAAACGGGATGGAGGCCCTCGTCCAGCTGAAACTGGCCTTGCCGGTGGAGGGGCGGCCTCGCTACGACATCATCTTCATGGACATCCAGATGCCCGTGCTCGACGGCCTCAAGGCCACCGCCATGATCCGCGCCCAAGAGGATGCAGAGACCCGCATCCCCGTCGTCGCCGTAACCGCCCACGCCATGAAAGGCGACCGCGAAAATTTCCTCGACGCCGGCATGGACGGCTATCTCGCCAAGCCCATCCGCCGCGAAGACCTCGTCGCC
>DAOVNC010000200.1 GCA_030630445.1 Kiritimatiellales bacterium
AATGTCGGTCGGCGGCCTAACCTTCATGCGCAACAAGGTTCCGGGGTTGAGTCTGGTTGAAGATGGAAAATACCTCTCCAAACTTTTCAGCGGTCCCAACGAACGCCTTAAGCTCTCTCTGCCGGCACTGTCGCTGGGCATGCAGAAGGGCGGACTGGGGATGAAGGCCCAGGTACCGCCGGAAGCGGCCTACTTGCAGGGCGGACTCGGCGAGCGGATGCCGCTGCCCAGCATGATGCTCGGCTACATCGGCAAGAATGGAACGGACATCCAAACCGTGCTCGATACCATCAATCGCGGTGTGCAGTCGGACCACCGAGGCCAGCGCAAAGGCATCTATTTTGTCCAAACCGACGATGTCCGCTCGAAATGCCGCGAACACCAGCACTATCCCGCCGTCAACGAACTCAAGCAGCGCGGCATCGAAGCCGTTGTGACGACGAACTTTCCTGCAGGTGCGGAGAATGTGATGGGTTTGATGATGGGTGCCGAGACGGTTGATCCGTCTGCCATCAAATCATTTGCGCCGGGAGCCATGGCCGAGCACCTCACGAGCTGGAGTGCGGAGTTCCAACGGCCGCAGACCAAAATGACCGACTGGATCAAGGCCGGCGCGACCGGCTCCTCCGGTGCTGTGGTTGAACCCTATTCAAACCCAAACAAGTTTCCATCGGCGCGGTTCTATGTCTACTACGCATCGGGTTGCACCATGCTTGAGAGCTTCTATCAATCCATTGCCTGCCCGCTGCAAAGCCTCTTGATTGGCGATCCGTTTGCGAAACCCTATGCCCCTCCGCTTTCCGTCAAGGTGCTGGGGGTTGATCGCCTTGAAAAGGATTTTACCTATCTGGCACAGGCTTCTTTCCGTACCCAAGGCGCACAGTTCCTCTACTCATACCTGCTCGACGGAAAGGAAATACAAGCGCCGAAGGACGATGCCTCGCTATATCTCCGCGTAGCCGGCCTGTCGGATGGCTATCACGAACTGCGCGCCGTGGCTCGCATCAAGCATCTCGTCCAGTTCAACGCTTCGGTTGATAAACCCTTCACCGTTGATCGCATGGGACGTTCGATCGCCATTCTTCCAGCCATTGGGAAAGTCGGCAAACACGAACATGGTATCAAGGTTCGGATCGGCGGGGAGGAGCTGCCCGAAAAGCTGCGCCTCGTCTGCGGGGAGCTGGTGCTCGACGAAAAACCCTTCGCCCTCGATACCGAGCTGGTGCTTGCCGAATTAGTGATCGGGGAGGGGCCGAACCGCATCCGCGCCATCGCAATCTATGCCGACGGAATGGAAGTGTCCAGCGCACCGGTCAGCTTCGGGATTAAGTTTGCCCAATAAGGATCGGGAAGCATGCGCATAGTGGAGACCCATAGCCCCGAAGAGACCTGGGCGCTCGCCGCCGCGCTGGCAGATGAGCTGGGCCCCGGCACCGTCATGGCCCTTCACGGTGATCTAGGAGCGGGCAAGACCTGCTTTGTCCAAGGCCTTGCCGCTGCGCTCGGAATCGACGAACCCATCACCAGCCCAACCTACACGCTGATCGGCGAATACGAAGGCCGCCTGCCGCTGCACCACATCGACCTCTACCGACTCTCTGGTCCCGAAGAGGCGCTGGGACTCGGGCTGGAGGAATATTTCGATGCCAACGGCATTACCGCCATCGAATGGGCCGAACGGGCTGAAGGCCTGCTCCCTCCCGACCTGCTGCACATCCAAATCACCGTAGATGACACGACGGAATCGCGGACATTTCGTATTTTCAGGGAGAATGAAGCGTGAAGATTTTCGCCATCGAACTATCCTCCAAACACGGCAGCATCGCGCTCGTCGAAGACGGCAAGATCGCCGCCGAAAAAAGCTGGATCGAAAACTTTAAGAATCGTCAGCAGCTCTTCAACGCCATGATGGAACTAGGCATGGACTGGGCTTGCGTGGACGTGTTTGCCGTCGGACGCGGCCCCGGCGCATTTTCCGGAATGCGTATTGGCTTTTCCGTGGTCAACTCCCTCGCCGCCCCCGGCGGCAGGCCCGCCTACGCGCTCAACAGCGGAGCCGCACTTGCCGCACAGACCGGTGTGGAGCGCATCGCCGTCGTCGGCGATGCCCGCCGCAACAAGGTTTGGGCAGGGGTCTTTAACGGCAACGACCTTGAAAAGGAGTTCCAGCTTTTGGAGCGCGACGAGCTGGCTGGCTTTGTTCCGGAAAACACCTTGGTGGTCAGCCCCGACCACGACCGGCTGGAAGACCTGCTGTCCAACTTCCATATCATGGAGGAGGCCGCACCCGTTTTCCCGACCGCAGGCCTATTGGGCCAGCTGGTTTTCCAGCGGCTGGAAAACGGCCTCGAATCCGAACCCTTCGAGCCGCTCTACATGCACCCGCCCGTCTTTATTGAACCCCGTTTCCCTTCATAATCTGTTTGCAGGGTCGCCTTCAATGCATAGAATGGGCGCATGCAAGAGATGAAGGTCAGCGTATCCAAAGATTTTAATGATCTCCGCCCTCTGTTCAAGGCGTCCTCACCGGAAGAGCGGCTGGACGAAGTGGAACGGTTGCGGCTCGAGGCCGGAAAGTTCATGTATGAATATCCAGCAAGATTTCAGAGAGTTCTTACTGCTGTAAGAAAGATATGACGTGGACTACATGGTGATCGGTGGATATGCCGTCGCAATCCATGGCCATCCCCGCTTTACCAAGGATTTGGATATCTTCTACAACAACGATGTTGAAAATGTTTTACGTTTGCAACAGGCGTTGGCCGAATTCGGGTTTCCCCTTGGCCAATTGAAGGGTGGTCTCTTTTCGGAGGATGGAACCATCATCCAGTTTGGCGTCCCTCCGTGCCAGATTGATCTATTGAATCAAATTAGCGGGTGCGCTATTCCGAGGCAACGGCCCACACCATTTCCGCCAAATATGGCGATGTGGAGATTCGGGTGATCGGCCGGAAAGAGCTGCTGAAAAACAAATCGGCGACGGATCGCCTCAAGGATAAGGCCGACGTGGAGGAGATAAACCGGGCGAGTGAAAACTGACGGTTTCCACCGGCTCATTTTTTGGGTTTCAGGCGTTGACTCGTTTGGGGTGGCTGGGTATACATAACGGCCTTTTACCGCACCCGTGGTGAAATTGGTAGACACGCAAGATTCAGGTTCTTGTGCCAGCAATGGCGTGATGGTTCGACTCCATTCGGGTGCACCACTTCTTATACAGTAGGAATTCTTCAAAACCGGAGGATTCCTTTTGTTTTTCTAGGTTTTTCGGTTTTTTCGAAGGCTCGACGGTTTCTGCCATTACGCCACTAAACGCCACGTTTTGCCCCTCAAAGCCACTTTTTGAGGGTGCTATTGAGGGTGTTGAGGGTGCAATCAAACTTGGGAGAGAATCAATTGCATTTCCCAAAGCGAAGAGACTGCGATCCGCATAAACATCATTGGTCAGGGATGCTTCGCTGTGCCGCATAAGTTCCTGAGTTTCCCGCTGTGGTACTCCTGCCATGTGAAGCATGGTGCAGAAGGTTTTTCGGAAAGAGTGGAAACTTGCCTTTTCGTTTCGGTCGTTTTTGGTTTCGATTCCTACCTTTTTGAAATCGCGCCGCACCGTCTTATTATCCGGCATACAAGGAAAGACTACGTCCGCAGGTTTTGCCATAGTTGGCCGAATGGACTTCAGGAGGTGGACGAGATCAGAATGTAGTTTGATCGTCGAATCTTCCGGGTCGCATTTGGTTGTACTGACACGCACAACTAAAAAGGGGATGTCTGTATCAAACCTCAAGTCTCCCCATTGAACTAACCCAACTTCCTTGTGCCGTAAACCTGTTAATGCAGCGAAATGATAGATTTCTGAACGTTTGGAGAGAGCGAGCAGATTGCTTAGCTCCTCCATATTTAAAGCGCGATATTTGAAAGCATGTTTCCCGCGAACTTTAACCGGTTTAATTTTTTCAAGCGGGTTCTGTTCGGCTAGACCGTTATCAATGAGCCAGACGAGGAAGCTATGGATTGAAGAGAGATAATGATTTTTTGTTTTGGGCGTATACTCGCTGTGTTCTGCTCTCCATTGCTGGAAGGAGATTGGATCAATATCTTTTAGCCGTTTCCAATCACAGTCCGAGCAGATCCGTTTTAGACGCGATCCGGTTTGGTTGATGTAGCGTTCTCCGGCTTCGAGGGTTCCTAAATATTTTTGAATCAGATCGGATAACGAACTTTCAGCAGCCGACTTTATTTTCTGAGTAGTGCCTATCCCTTCGGACTCTCGTTCCATTTGCCGGTAGAGATCGTTCAGCTTTTTTTCAGCAACCACTTTGTCTTTTGTTCCGAGCGATTTGTAAGTGACCTTTTCCCAGGGATGAATTCTGATTCGAGCCTCATAAATTCCGCTCGGTTTTTTCTGTATGTTTTTCATGCGGCCAGCCCTCCATGGGAATTACGTTTAACGAATGCTTTCACCTCTTCCAATGTGATCTTGGTTAAACGACCAACTTTCACGATTTGGATTTCACCAGCAGAAATTCGCCGATCCAGACTGCGAGGGGAGATACCCAGCATTCCGCACACTTCTTTTTTGCTGTGCAGTTTCATTTAGTCACCTTCTTCATTTTCCTGTTTTCTTTCTTGTTTGTGTTGTTCTCTCATTACCACCATGCACGCATCCCGATACTTTTCCGGAAGAGCAAACCATGATCCTTCCAGACCATTCAAAACATCTTTTGCAAACCCGCTTGAGTCATGCAGAGGATCTTCTATACGCAAAAAATTACAGAGTGATCTTGAAGCTAGGACATCCAAACCTGTGTAACTCATACCGCTTGGTATGTAGTAGTCCAGGACTGCGGCATCCCCATAAAACTTCGATACCGTTTCTTGAATATATCCATCTGCCTTTTGCAGCGCCTTAGCTAAAGCTGAGTAGCTAATTTTTACATCATGCTTTTGTTCCAGCCATTCGCTCACTTTTCTAGTGCTCATCCGATCTGATACCGCATAGATGTACGGGAATAAGTCCAGAAGTGCCCCGCGAACGGTCAGCCCATCTTCTTTTGCATACTTGAGTAGCTCTTGGCCTATATTTTCATTTCCCATCTGTTGATCTCCGTTTGTTTGTGCAGACATATATAACCAGTAATACACATAAGTCAACATAAAAAATCAAAAATAATGCTTTGGCGAATTGAATACAAATGTCGCTAAGTACCCCAATTTGGGGTGTTATACGACCTTGATACATGAGATCTAATACAAAAATGTTGAAGTTCTTGCTAAAAGAAGGTGCTCTGGTAGGATGACAGTAGAAAAAACGGCAGTATGTTCAATAACTATGTTGGTGTACTTTTCCTGTATATTGAGTTATATGGAAACCATATTTATCAGAACTGATATGCGGCACTAGCCAATAAAGACGGGGTTATTTGCCAAATCGCGCTAGGTGATATATGGAAACAGTAATTTACGGTAAAAAACGGTTTCCATATAGTCTGGAACTGAAAAACAACAATAACCAATAAAGACAGGGGTATTAGTCGAATCTCCAAAAGTGATACATGGAATCCGTCTAATAAACTGTTCGCTACACAAATATGAAGGCACAACTATGAGTAAATTTCTCCTTATTTTCATTTTCGGATTTTCAATCGTCGCGCATGCAGTTGAATATCGATCCTTCACTGACAAAGAAGGCCGAGAGATCAAGGCCAAGATTATTAAGGTGAATAAGGGAGCTAAGAAAGTCACTCTTGAGCGGGAGAACAAAAAGAAAGCCACCGTTGCCATCAATATCTTTTCAGAGGCAGACCAAAAATATATCGAAGCTTGGTCTCCGTTTAATAAGGACGAGGAAAAGAAAACGGGAGAGTCCGAATCTAATCAAGCCACGCTTTCGAAAGCCTACATGAGAGAAATTGCTGAAAACTACTTGTTAATTATTGGTAACCCCAAGAAAGAGGTCGCTGAAGAACATAGGGACTATTTTATGCCAATAGTAAAAAGCGAGCGGGGGAGAACTCTAATAATAAAAAATGGGAAGGAGGGGACTCTTTCCAGAACGGGGAAAATCAAAGCGATCCAAGGAAATAATGTACTCATAACTATAACAGATAATCTTTTTGATCTAGGGTACTTGCAACTAACAGACGATGGGAAATTTAAATATGATGGGATATTCTGTCCACACCCCATCCACGAAGCCTTTTTAGAGTATGAAGGTCTAGAAAGTCTTGCTGAAATTGCTGTTTCCCCTAAGTTTGATCGTCTTAAACACGAAAAACCGAGGTTTACCAGATTATGTAAACTGGGTATTCCAACATTCGATTACTCACTAGACCTGAACCCTAATAGAAAAGCGAGAGAACTGAAGAAGATCAAGGAATGGTTGCTGGATCATGGTAAAGACTGGGATAATAGTGATCCTAAGACTCCACTTCCAGAAGATGTGTTCGACATTCTTTATGATAGATACAGGTATCGCTGAAGATATGAAAATTAAAAAACAATTGCGAAATCGGGTAAGGAGGGGTGTTTAGCCCCTCCTCCCCACACCACCGGACATGCGGGTCCGCATCCGGCGGTTCCTGCGGATGGTTCCAGTTAAGGAACCAAGCTCGTTTGACCATGACATCCCATCGTCTCACGAACG
>DAOVNC010000016.1 GCA_030630445.1 Kiritimatiellales bacterium
AATCCGAACGATCGCCATCCTCGTCTTTCAGCGAGTTTTCATTGACCGCCATGAATTCCGAGATACGGAGTTCCCCCACAGCTCCTGTCGACAGGAGAACACCCAGTGCAAAAACGATTAAGGTATGTTTATACATGGTCACAATACTGGTGAATTCGGTACCCAAACACAAGCCGACACGCGTTTATTTATGGTGATCGTCTTCAGGGATCGAGGCGCATGCGGTAGTAGCTGGCTTCACCGTTTAGGTTGGTGATGGTGACGATGACCGAGTCGCCGAACGCTTCGATTCCTTCCAGAAGCGGATAGAAGGGTTGCGTAACGAGGTTGGTCGTGGTGTCGAGCGCATAGCGGCGTCCGGCCACGGTATGCATATAGAGATCCAGATATCCTGCCGGTGTAGCGACGGTTGGTCCCATGTGCATGAAGGAGCCGGGATCGAGCGGATCGGTGCGGGACTTCCATTCGGCCCAGTCGTCCATGGTGTCGCCATCGCTGTCGATCTCCAGATTGGCGGCCTGACCCGGTTGGGGTGGTGCGGCGTACCAGTTGTCGGGATCGTTGCCGTATTGCCCGTTGGCAATGCGCTGGAGGCTGTTGCCGGTTCCGTCGGCCGCCGGGGGCCAGGGTTCGGCGGCCTCGTAGCCAATCTCTTCGGCGAGAATGTAGGGGACATCACCCAGATTCGGGCTGTCCGGCCATTTTAGCCGGATGGTTTCGCCGGCGTTGTTGAGCGTTTCGATCCAAGGGCCGTAGACCGGGGTGCCGGTGCCGAGCCCGTAGGCGGCCCGGAAGGCGGCCAGGGTGGCGGTGTCGAGCGGGTCGAAGCCGACTACGAGGATATGGCTTCCGGCCGTAAGCACCGACCCTTGCGGGAAGTCAAAGTCGACCGCGCTGCGCAGGTGCCAGGTGTTGGTGGTCGCCAGCGGATCGTAGAGCGGAACGTTGCTGCTCAGAATATTGGTTAGCTCGATATACTCGTCGCGGACGTTGTTGGTGGCGGCGAGGTCGGCGGGGTGGTACATGATTTCGGAGATCACGACCGGGCCGACCTTGGGTCCGGCGTTGGCCGAGCCGAGCGACAGCGCCGATTGGGCCGGGAAATGCTCTTCGCCGACCGTGGTGACATGACGTCCAAAGGAGACCCCGTTCTGGGCGGCGCCGAATTCAAAGCCATGAACGTAGCCGGTGAGGTTGCTCTGGGTGTTGGCCGAGAAGAGCCAGACGTCGTCCCCGGTCGAGCTGAGCTGGAAGCTCGTGGGGAGGTTGCTGGGGGTGTTGAAGTCGCCTTCGTCGTAGAAGGTATATCCGTCTCCAGCGAGCATCGTTCCTTCGGGAATCCTGAATTTCTTGGGCGTCTGGAAATCGTCGGTCAGGAACCAACCGCCGATGTCCGCGCTTGCGCCCTCGGGATTGTGCAGCTCGATGGTGTCGACCTGCGGCAGGTCGGTGTGGGTCAGCGCTTCGTTGATGAGAATGCCGGCGATGGTGGGCGGCGTAGGGTCGGTGACGCCGGGGGAACCTTGGAGATTGGCGGATGCGCGCCAGCTGGTGGAGTCCTTCCAGCTTTTCCAGTCCGCGTTTACATCGGTGATGACCAGTGAGAAGTCATGGCCGTCGGTGATGGGATACCATGTATTGTTGTAGGTGAAGTCCAGGACTTTTTCGCCGACGGGATCCAGCAACACGATGGTTTCGCCGCTATTGTCCAGATAGCCGTCGTATTGCCCAACCACGGTGGCGGAGCCGCCGTAGCGCAAAGAAAATGCGTTGGTGTTGGCGGCAACAATCGCATAGCCGCCGACCGACAGCGTGAACCCGGCGGGGAAGGTGAAGAACACGCCTTCGGTAAATTGCGCGCCACCCAGATCAATGGAAGAAGAGCCGGTGTTGACGATCTCGATAAATTCAAAGTCGGTGTCCAGCAAATAGGGCAGGGAGGCTAGTTCCGCCGCCGTGGGGTCGGTGGGCGCATACATCAATTCGGAGATGCGCAGGTATTTCTGCCCGTCCGTCGGAGTTCCCGCGTAGGTGAATTGATCGACGACGCGGCCCGTGGGGTCGAGCAGGGTGAGGGTCTCGCCACGGGCGGAGAGTTGGCCTTTGTAGCCGCCTTGCACAAAGCAGTATTGGTTAGCGGACGGGCCGCTGGTTTTGGCGCGGAATGCGGAGGATTGGCGGGCAACATAGAAGCGTCCAATGTTTTCGGTGGTGCCGCCACCCGAGGGAATGACGGTGCCGGGGGTGAAGACATGCGTTACAGCGCCGGTGACGCTCCATCCCGAGATGTCCACGGCATAGGTGTTTGTGTTGAGCAACGTGAAAAATTCCTCCATGGCATTGCCGGAGGCAGGCATGAAGTCCACGGTCTCGATCTGGATGGTGGTGTCGGCGGGCTGGCTGTCGGGGGCGCTTTCACCATAGATTTCCAAGGCGAAGGGGTTTTGATTAAAGAGGTGTTCGCGGCGCGGGTTCATGTATAAGTTTTTGGTGCGCGCCCACTCTTCGCGGACAGTGTAGTCGGTGCCCCATATTCCGTCTCCTGAATATTTAACATAATCGAGCCACTTGTCGTGATCAAGATCGGCATCGGAGGGGGTTATGTTGACGGGGTCGACGAGATCGATCCAATAGTCGAATCGCGCTTCGAGCAGTTTTTCTTGCTCGGGGGTGTTCGAGGGTTGGAGGATTTCGTCCATTACGGTGCGAAGACGGCGGAAATATATTTCGAGCAGTTCCGGCGATTCGTGGAAGGCTTTATAAATGCGGTTATAGACTTTGTCTTGCTGCGGTAGGTTATTAAAATCCAGCGGGTTATCCGCGTAGAGAGGGTCTGAAAGATAGGGTCCTGTCCAGTTACGCCCCCAAGTGAGGTCGAGATCCCAGAGCCAAATCGACCATTCTCCGGTATTGTTGGTGTCGCGGTAGATATAATAGTTTTTGTGGCCATGATCCTGGTGGCTGAAGATATTGGCGGCGACGAGATAGTTGAGGCAGTCGGGTATGTTCATGTTGTCGTAGATATACCGGCGCCGTAGACTGACTGTATTGTTCGTATTTAAAGTATTGAATAGAGCGTTTTTCGAGGTATCGTCGAGCGCGGCTTCGGCATAGGTTACTTCGTAGTAGGGGGCTTGGGGACGGCGGGTCTTTTTATCGCCCCACGTTTCACTTCCCATTTTTAGGAGGGCACCCTCGGGGTCGCGGCAGAGGCGTTCCAGCCAGCGGTTGTCGTCGTTTTCCATGAATTCGGCGATGCGGTCGAATGCTCCGTTTCGCTGGATGCGCACCGGGAAGGTAAAATGGTAGGGAGCGCCGACCCGCTTGGAGGTTTCGTGGCTCATGGTGTTGTGAACCTTGGTCTTGTCGGAATAGTTGGTCATCCACCTCAAATCCTTGACTTTATTTTCCCCTTCCCGATAGGTGAAACGGTTGTCCTTGTTAAAGTCTAGTTTGAGGCTTCTTTTGTCGAATCCGCTGGTGACGCCTCCGCGCTTGCCGATAAACACATGGTCGTAGAAGCGGTCTAGATAGTAGATGGAGCAGCGGGTGCCGCCATCGGTGTTGGCGGCGCCGTAGTCCTCTACGAACCATTCAACCACCGGAAGTTTCGAGTCGGAATAGGAGGTATCGATGGTCGATGTCCCATAATATTGCTCATAGTCTTCGCTGTCGAGGTAGAGCGGATCGGTGGTGTCGTAGCCCGAGGTGTCGGAGGCTTCCACTCGCCAGCGGACCATCTGTCCTTCGCCGAGTCCCCCCAAGGGAATGCTGGCGGTGTAGAGATCGTTGCTAAGGAGGGTCATGGGCACGGTGGTTTCGGTGCCGTACATGTAGCGGTAGTGGAGACTGACCGATTGGATCGGATGGAGGGTCTCCAGAACCTGGGATATAATAACAAGGGCGGGCGCGCCAGTACCGCCATTGGGCCGTGGCGGCTGGTCGGTGGTATCGCGGATCGACGGGCCGATTTCCATCGAACCCGGCCCGTTCTCGGCACCGGGCGACGCCTCGTAGAGGTAGGAGGAGGAAAGGGCTACATCGTACACCGCATCCAGTTCGGGCAGCACCAGCAAATCCGGACTGTCTGCGGTGTAGTTAAAGCCTTGTATGGCCAAGAGGTTGTCGCCTGTTTCCAGCAGCGAAATATGCGAGGTCAGATCGAAAGCCGCCCAGTCTCCGTTGAGCGAGTCGTCGCGGTCGGCGGTGGCGGTGGAGTTCCATCCAGCCGGGGTGGGGGCATTGTCCGCAGCCACCTCGGTGCCGTTAAGGAAGGCCCGGAAGCCATCGTCGTATTTCATTCGAAGGGTAAACTGGGCCAGGCTGTTTGTGTCGGAAATAGTGAACGGGATGCGGACAAAGATGCTGGCATTTTTGTTGAAGGTAAGGGCTTCGACATTTCCGTTGTCGCCGATCAGGGAGCCATAGCCGCTATCGCGTTCATAGCCAATGCCGGTATGTCCGGACTGCCAGCCCGATGTGGTGACGTCAAACGTCATGGATCCCGTTATCAGGTCGCCCGAATCGCGGTCGAGGGTGCTTTTCCAGTTGGAGCTGTCGGTGGCTAGCGGGCCAATGTTTTGCCCGCCAGAAAATGCATCCGAGGTGTCACGCGCAAAATCGATCGAGATTAAGGCACCGGATGCGGCTCCGGTCGGTTCAATGATTACCCCGGTAAGCGAGCCACGTGCCGGATAATCTCTTATGAGGCCTATGATCGAGCAGGTTGAGCCGCTGGTCTCCACGGTCCAATAGTTTCCAATCACCGAGCCGGGGACGATTTGGGTCCAAGGCTCGCCATTATGGGAGGAGTTGGCGTTGACGTTTCCATACGCAGTTGTTGTGGAAGGGGAGGTTACTCCATAGACCCATGTGCCGTTGACATTAAAGTCCAGACACGGGTAGGAGCTGCCACCATTGCTGCCATCCGAGGCCACCAGGCCGTACACCCGATAGGTTGCATAGGGGATGCCGCTGAGGGTCACTTCGAGGCCGTTGCCCGACCCGGTGTTGCCATCGTCCAGATAGCCGTGGGAGAGTTTGTGCTGGTCGTCACTCGTGCTTTCGGATGTGCTATAGGTAGTACTGCTATCCCAAGTTACCGTCACCGAGGCGCTTTCGGTTGCCCCGATGAATTCCGGGGTGTTCCAACCGTCGTAGTCGGTGTTGAATTCCGAAACGGAGATGGGGGAGTTGGCGTTTGCCGGAGCGCCTTGACCCAAGGGTTTTGCGGGGCCGCCCCCTACTGTTCCATAGGAAATGTCGGCCGCCTGGGCAGGGTATTCAGGATAATAATCGTAGGCCACGGTGCCGTCGGGTTGGACGAGCGCCAGATATTCGCCGCCGCCGGAGAGCTTAAAGTTGGTGTGGAGTTCGGCGCGCGGGTTGCGGCGATCCTTGCTGGAGGCAAACACGACCAGATATTGATCGGCTTCGAGGACGATGCTCGGAAATCGCCATTTATCCAGCTCCGTTGCGTTGTCGGTCAGAAACCAGCCCGCGAGGTTTACGGGGGATGCCGAGTCGTTGTGGATCTCGATCCAATCCTCATAGTCGCCATCCACATCCATGAGCGTGGTATCGTTGATCGCCATGAATTCGGAAATCGCGACATCACCTACAGCACTTGCTAAAAGGAGGGAAAACAGGGCGAAAATAGATATAGTTTGCCTGAACAGGGCTATCAGCCGGAAATCATCTTTTTTGCAGTATGGGAACATGTCTACTACCTCATGGGTTGGGATTAACAGTGTCCTTCATAACCTATCCACAGTGAACTGAGACGCATGTCAATGCAAGGGCGTTTAATCAAAAATGAGAAAAGGGTGTCGGCATGCTGAAAACAACCTTGGACTGGGATGACGGGAAGGCTTGAATATTTATGCCAATGCTTTTAGAAAGGAGGCATGTGCATGGAAAGCCAGATTCTTGCCGGTGCTCTTCGGGAGAGCGAAGCCTTTCAGAAAAAACTGCGTGGAACGCAGTTGCAGCAGCTCTTCAACTATTTGCCCGGAGTGTACTTCGTCGTCAAAGACCGTGACGGTCGGGTGATGATGGCCAACGACGTCGCTGCGCAGTTGTGCGGCCTCGGGCATGGGCCGGAGATGGTCGGCAAGACCGACTACGACCTTTTTGAAAAGGACCGTGCCGACACCTATGTGCAGGACGATCACCACGTGTTTGAAACCGGCGAGAGTATCATCGACCGCGTGGAAATGGCACCCGACCCCAGCAACTCGATCAACTGGTTTGTCACCACCAAGATTCCGCTCTATTCGCATGAGAACGAAATCATCGGGCTTGCCTGCATTGCGCGCAACATGACCGATGCCTATGAAAAGCTGCGGCCCTACGCGGAAATGAACGAGGTTCTCGAATATGTGCGCAAAAACCATGCCCAACCGATCAAGATCGAGGATCTGGCCAAAATTGCGCACCTCTCGCACAGCCAGTTTGAGCGTCGTTTCCGCAAGGTGTTCCATATCACTCCGACCAAGCACATCTCGAACGTGCGCATTCGTTCGGCGTGCAACCTGCTCACGACAACCAACAATACGATCGCCTCGATTGCGCTGGAGGCAGGATT
Organism: Kiritimatiellales bacterium; assembly: GCA_030630445.1. Taxonomy (GTDB): domain Bacteria; phylum Verrucomicrobiota; class Kiritimatiellia; order Kiritimatiellales; family Pontiellaceae; genus Pontiella. Next base: position 6,587 of record DAOVNC010000016.1, read on the forward strand.
CTACGACCATAGCCACTTTATCCACTGCTTCAAGAAGCTGATTGGCCTCTCGCCCAGTGCGTACCGGAAGCAGGGTGGAACGAACCGGTGGTAATATACACTAACCTGCCCGGTTTTTACAAGACGGTGCATGATATCCCCTGATAGCCTATGTCCATGTTTCGTGAGATGTTTCGTCGGGTTTCCAAAAGGAGGATGGCAATGAAGGGTTCAAGTCTGTTTTTGATCGGGTTGTTGGTGGTGTCGGGTGCGGTTGCGCGTCCGGCCCAGCCACCGGAAGGTTTTACCGCACTGTTCAATGGTAAGGATCTTGCCGGATGGTGGGGGCTCGCAACGGAGGATCCGGCCAAATGGATGGCGTTGCCGCCGGAGGAGCTGGAGGCCAAGAAGGCGGCCAGCCTTAAAAACATCCAGAAGCATTGGCGCGTAAAGAACGGTGAGCTGGTGAACGATGGCCATGGCCTCTATCTTTCAACCGAAAAAAACTATGCCGACTTTGAGCTGATGCTCGAATATAAGACGGTTGCGCGGGCCGACAGCGGTGTCTACCTGCGCGGCATCCCGCAAGTCCAGATCTGGGACTCCACCGATCCGGAAAAATTTAAGCATGACGCCGACAAGGGGTCGGGCGGTCTCTGGAACAACCCCAAGAACCAGCCGGGCAGGGATCCGCTGGTGCTGGCCGACAAGCCCTTCGGGCAATGGAACCAGTTGCGCATCCGGATGGTGGGCGAACGCGTGACGGTGCAGCTCAACGGCAAGCTCGTGGTCGACCATGCCCGGCTGGACAACTATTTCCACCGCAACCTCCCCATGCCCCGCACCGGGCCCATCCAGCTGCAAACCCATGGCGGGAAGATCAGCTGGCGCAACATCTTTATCCGCGAGATCGACGGGGAAAAGGCCAACCGAATCCTCGCCTCCAAGACGTGGCAGGACGGCGACCCCATTTTCGATGGAAAAAGTTCCAAAGGGTGGAAGGGGGCGGTCAAAAACCATCTCTTCGCCGAAGGAACCATTCAATGCATAAAAGGGAAGGGCGGAACCGTCTTTACCGAAAAGGAGTATGCCGACTTTGCCGTGCAGTTCGAATTCAAGGTTCCACCGGGCGCTAACAACGGGCTGGCCATTCGCTATCCGGGCCGGGGCAACCCCGCCTACGACGGCATGTGCGAGCTCCAGGTGCTTGACAATACATCCCCGAAATACACCAAGCTCGATAAACGGCAGTTCCACGGCTCGGCCTACGGTATGGCCGCTGCCCATCGCGGCTTCCAGCGCACGCCGGGCGAGTGGAACTTCCAGACCGTGGAGGTTCGCGGCTCCACGATCACGGTGGAGCTCAACGGCACGGTAATTCTCGATGCCGATCTTTCCGCGATCACCGAATACATGGCCAACAAGAAGCATCCCGGCAAGGATCTCGCCCAGGGCCATTTTGGATTTGCCGGGCACAACGATCCGGTCGCTTTCCGCAAAATTTTAATTAAGAATCTGAATCATGAAAAATAGACGTTCATTTATAAAGACCTCGGCCCTCGCGGGCGCGAGCCTGCCGATGTTCAACATTGGCGTGGCAGGCGCTTCGCCCAACGAAAAGCTCAACATGGCCATCATTGGCGTGGGAGGACGCGGCAAGGCCAACATCAACGGCGTGAAACACGAAAACATTGTGGCGCTCTGCGATGTGCATGCAGGCAACCTGGCCCAGGCGGCCAAGCAGTTCCCCAAGGCAAAGACCTATGTGGATTGGAGAAAATGCCTGGAACAAAAAGACATTGATGCGGTCGTCTGCTCCACCACGGATCACACGCATGCGTTTGTGGCCATTTGGGCCATGAACCGAGGCATGCATGTCTACTGCGAAAAGCCGCTGGCGAATTCCGTCGAGGAAGCCCGGATGGTGCGCGAGACCTACCTGAAGAACAAGGGTCGGCTGGCGACGCAGATGGGCACGCAGATCCATGCGTCGGCAAACTATCGGCGGGTGGTCGAACTCATTCGCAACGGCGCTATCGGCAGCGTGACGAGTTGCAAAGTATGGGTTGGTCGGGCACGGAAGACCGAAAGCTACTATCCTGGCGTGACGCCCATTCCGAACGATATTAACTGGGATCTGTGGCTCGGCCCGGCTCCGTTCCACCCCTACAACCCGAAATATATCGGAAGCTGTCTGAAGTGGAATCGGTTCTGGGATTTCGGCAATGCGCAGCTGGGCGATATGGCCAGCCATTTGATCGACCTGCCATACTGGGCCTTGAATCTCCGCTTCCCGACCAGTTGCGAGGCGAAAGGAGAACCGTCGCATTCGGATGGGTGCCCACAAAAAATTACGGCCACATGGGAGCACCCCGCCGCGGGCGACCGACCGGCGGTCGAAGTTTCGTGGTACGATGGCGGCTACATGCCGGGCCTGCCATCGAAAATATTTGATCGGGCCAATCTGGCGAGTAAAGGCATCCTGTTTGCCGGAGACAAGGGCTGGCTGCTGGCCGACTACGGCATGCGGGTGCTCATGATGAAGGGGGATATGACCCACTTCAACGCACCCGTTGCAGACGAGCTGATTCCGGCCTCGCCGGGGCAGCACCGGGAATGGATCAACGCCTGCAAGACCGGTTCGCCAACCCTGTGCAATTTTGACTATTCGGGTGCGCTGATCGAACACAACCTGCTGGGCCATGTCGCCTTCCGGGTCGGGAAGAAAATCGAGTGGGACGCCAAAAACCTGCGGGCAACCAACTGCCCGGAAGCCGACCCGTTTATCAGGAAAACCTATAGGAAAGGATGGGAACTCAATGGCTAATCCATCCAGACGCCAATTTGTTGCGGCCTCCGCAGCGGTCGCATGCGGGCCTGCCTGCGTCAGCCTAGCCGCCCCGGGCGGACGCCCCCTCAAAAAGGCCCTGATCCAGGGCATTCCCACCGAGGCCTCGCTGACGCCGTTGAAGGAAGCAGGGTTCGATGGGATCGAGTGCCAGGCATGGAATGCCGCACCTGCCCAGGCCGAGCAGGGGCGGATGGCCGCCGAAAAGCTGGGCATGAAAATTCATTCCGTCATGCGCGGTTGGGCCAGCTTCAACGATCCCTCCAAGATGGCCGAGGGTATCGCCAGCATGGAGAAAGCCCTTGAAACGGCCCGGATTCTGGGGGCCGATACGGTGCTGCTGGTTCCCTGCCGCACGGCTGTGAAACCCATTCCGAAACCGTGGGAATTCGATATCCGGTTTGACGAAAAGACCGCGCACGTCAGCCAAGTGGTTGCAGGTGACAACGAACCGTTTAGGAAATATATCGAAACACAGAACCAAGCCACCGACCTATCGCGCGAAGCCCTCGGAAAGCTCATTCCGGCGGCTGAAAAGAATGGGGTGGTCATTGCGGTCGAAAATGTGTGGAACAACTTCTGGGTCAAGCCGGATCTGTTTGCCTCGTTTGTGCGTTCATGCAACAGCAAATGGATTCAGGCCTATTTCGACATCGGCAACCACGTCAAATATGCACCGTCCGAAGAATGGATACTCACGCTGGGCGACCTGATCGCCAAGTGCCACGTAAAGGACTTCCAGCTCAACCCCAACGGGCAGGGCGGCAAGTTTGTCAACATCCGCGAAGGCAGTGTCAATTGGCCAGCCGTCATGCAGGCGCTGGATAAAATCAAATATAAAGGATGGATGACCATTGAAGGATCCGGAAAGCTGCCGGTCGCTGAACAAGGAAAACGGCTGGACCGAATCATCGCCGGAGAATAGATTGAAAAGGAAAGGAAGTATGAAAAATAGACGTTCATTTATAAAGACCTCGGCCCTTGCGGGAGCGAGTCTTCCGCTCTTTAATATTGGAACTGCTGGTGCCGCGCCTAGCGAAAAGGTGAATCATGCCAGTTTCGGAGCTAACGGCATGGCCTGGTCGGATATCAATAGCCTCGCCCGCCACGAACACTTTAATCTTGTGGCTGTTTGCGAGGTGGACGACAGCCGGTTGGGAAAAGTGAAGGAGGCCTTTCCCAAGGCGAGAATCTATAAGGACTGGCGCATCCTGCTGGAAAAGGAGCACAAGAATCTTGACTCCGTAAACGTTTCGACGCCCGACCACATGCACGCGCCCATCGCCGTGACGGCCATGAAGCTTGGCCTGCCCGTCTACGGACAAAAGCCGCTCGCCCAAACCCTGTATGAAACTCGGCGCATGATGCAGGTTGCCAAAGAGACCGGTGTCGTCACGCAAATGGGTATCCAGCTTTCGTCGAGCACGTATGAGCGGCTGGCGGTTCGGATGATCCAGGACGGCATCATCGGAAAGATAAAGGAAGTGCACATATTCAGCAACAAGACGTGGGGTGATCCCAATCCGCGGCCGGATCGAAGCGACCCGGTTCCCGAATCACTCGACTGGGAACTGTGGTGCGGAACCCGTCCGAAGCCTTCCTACATCAATGGATACTACCACCCTGGGCAGTGGCGCAAGCGGCTCGACTATGGAACCGGAACGCTGGGCGACATGGGTTGCCATATCTACAGCCCCATGTTCGGCGCGCTCGGGTTCAGGGCGCCGCTCGCCGTCCGGTCCGTAGGCGGAACTCCGAATGAATACAACTGGGCCGTCAACGAACAGCTCGAATATATTTTCCCGCAAACCAAATACACCGCCGGGAAGACCACGAAGGTGACTTGGTATGACGGGTCGCTTCGTCCTCCGCAGGAGATTCGCGAACAGGTTGGCGGAAATATCCCCGCTCAGGGTTCTGTCTTCGTGGGCACAAAAGGGGCGTTGCTGGCACCGCATAGCGGTTTGCCAAAGCCCTATCCGCTCGAAGATTTCGAGGGCTACCGCTATCCAAAATTCCCGGCGCGCCACCACTACAAGGACTTCATCAACGCCGTGCGCGGCGAGGACATAAAGCCCATTGCCGATTTTTATGAATATGGCGGACCGCTGACGGAAACCGTCCTGCTCGGCGGCCTCGCCTCGCGTTTCCCAAATGAAGTTTTGAAGTGGGATGCAAAAAAACTACGTTTCACGAACAATAATGCCGCAAACGAATTCATCCGGTGCGACTACCGCAAGGGCTGGGAAGTGGACGGCTTGTCATGATTCGGGTTGGCGTAGTAGGGCTGGGTTTCATGGGCGGCGTCCACCTGCGGAACTGGCAGGCGATCGACGGCGCGGACGTCGTGGCCGTTTGCGATGCCAACCCCATAACGGGCACGGCCAAGCAGGGCAATATCGATGCAAGCTCCGATCAACTCGATCTTGAGGGCGTGGCCATCTATACCGACGTCGCCGAAATGCTTGCCAGCGAAAACCTCGATGTGGTTTCCATTGCGCTCCCAACGCATCTGCACAAGGCCGTTTCCATCCAGGCCCTGGAAGCAGGAGTGCATGTGCTGTGCGAAAAGCCGATGGCGCTCAATGTGGAAGATTGCGATGCCATGATTGCGGCGGCCTCCGAGGCAGGCAAGCATTTGATGGTGGCCCACTGCATTCGCTTTTGGCCGGAATATGCCTGGGCAAAGAAAGCGGTGGATAGCGGCGAATACGGCAAAGTGCTTGCCGCCGATTTTTCGCGGTTGACTTCTGCGCCAGCGTGGGACGACGATAGCTGGCTTGCCGATCCGGCGAAGAGCGGGGGCATAGCCTTGGATCTGCATATCCACGACCTCGATTTTATCCAATATCTTTTTGGCATGCCGTCGGGCATCCGTTCGGTGGGTACCGGGCATGTTCAAACGCAGGTTGATTATGACGATGGACGCGCCATCACCGCGACCGCCAGCTGGGCGATGCCAAAATCCTTCGGCTTCCAGATGGCCTTCAAGATCATGCTCGAAACGGCGGCGCTGGTTTTTGATGGATCCGCGCTGAAGGTCTATCCTGCCGAAGGCGAACCCTTCGCGCCGGAGCTCGCCGAGGGCGATGGGTACAAAGGCGAAATTGAATACTTTGCCGGTCTGTTGGCCGGAACAAACACGGAAATAGTCATCCCGCCGGAGCAGGCGCGCGAATCGGTGCGGATGGCCTTGGAGACGATAAAACGATGAAGCAATCAATCGGTATTTGCAGCTGGTCGTTAAACAACGATCTTTCACTCGTCCAGCAAACGATGCTCGATGCGGACGTGTCGCACCTCCATTTGGAAGTCGCCGCCATCGATGCCTTTCGCGAGGCCATCGCGCAAAATGGATGGACCATCTCCTGCACCATGGTCGGCTTCCCGCAGGAGGATTATTCCACGCTCGACCACATCCGCGAAACCGGAGGAATCATGCCGGACGACTGCTGGGCAACCAACCGCGCCATTGTGCTCGACGCCATCGTCAGAACCACCGAAGCGGGCGTTGGACTGCTCTCCTTCCACGCCGGATTCATCGACCATAATGATGCCGAAGGCTACCAAAAGTTCTGCGTCCGTATAAAGGAGCTGGCCGATGCCGCACAGGAAAAGGAGGTTGTGCTGTTGATGGAGACCGGGCAGGAAACCGCGCAGGATCTGCGAAGCTGTCTGGAAGAGCTCGACCATCCGGCGCTGGGTGTCAACTTCGATCCCGCCAACATGATCCTCTATGGCAAAGGCGATCCCATCGAAGCCGTCAAAACGCTGGCGCCATGGATCAAGCATGTGCATATCAAAGACGCAACCGCCAGCAACACAGCGGGCGAGTGGGGCGCGGAAGTGCCGTGGGGCGACGGCGAAGTGGATGGCGGAATGTTTCTCCAGACATTGGACGAAATCGGTTTTTCAGGTACGTTGGCGATCGAACGCGAAGCGGGCGACGCCCGCGCGGACGACATTAAATTGGCGGTGAAACGTCTAGGGGAGAGTTAAGAAATGAGCGAAGAAAAAAAACAGGGTTTTATTGGCGCACGACTATCGATCATGATGTTTCTCCAGTTTTTTATCTGGGGTGCGTGGTTCGTAACCTTGGGAACCTACTTGTCTAAAGGGCTTGGACTTGATGGAGCGCAAATTGGCGACGCCTACAGCACCATGCCTTGGGGCGCGGTGATTGCCCCCTTTATTGTGGGCATGATTGCCGACCGTTTTTTCTCGGCCCAGAAAGTCATGGCCTTCATGCACATTGTGGGTGGCGGTATCCTTTTCTATGCCTCTACGATCACCAATTTTACCATCCTTTTCTGGGTATTGATCGCCTATGCCATCTGCTACAACCCCACGTTGAGCCTCGTCAACGCCATCTCCTTCAGCAAAATGGACAACCCGGAAAAACAGTTCCCGGCCATCCGTGTGTTCGGTACGGCGGGATGGATCGTTGCGGGTCTACTCATCGGCTTCATGAAGATAGAGGATCAAAACCTACCCATGAAAATTGCGGCCGTCTCCTCCTTCCTGCTAGGCATCTATTCGCTCTTCCTTCCCGACACGCCACCCAAGTCGCTGGGCCACAAGGTTACCATCAGCGATGTGCTTGGCCTCGAAACCCTGAAGCTGATGAAGAACCGCTCGTTTGCCGTCTTCGCCATTGGCTCCACGCTCATTTGCATCCCCCTGGCATTCTACTACAACTTCACCAACATGTTCCTGAACGATGTCGGCGTGGTCAATGCCGCAGGAAAAATGACCATGGGCCAGATGTCCGAGGTGGTCTTCATGATTGTGATGCCCTTCTTCTTCGCTCGCCTCGGGGTTAAGAAAATGCTGCTCATCGGCATGTTCGCCTGGGTGGGCCGCTACCTGCTCTTCGCATTCGGTAGCCCCGATTCGCTGATATGGATGTACTACATCGGCATCCTGCTACACGGCATCTGCTACGACTTCTTTTTCGTCACCGGCCAGATCTATGTGGACAACACCGCGCCCAAGGCCATCCAGGCCCAGGCACAGGGTTTCATCGCCCTCATTACCTACGGGATCGGCATGGTCGTTGGCGCCAAGCTCTCTGGTCAGGTCGTGAAGCACTTCACCACCGAGACCACCACCGCCGAAGAAGTCGTCGAAAGCGTCGTGGCCTGGCAGCAAATATGGCTCGTTCCAGCGCTCCTCGCCGGTGCGATCCTTGTCCTCTTCGCCATTCTCTTCAAGGATCCAAAAAAAGAGACAGCTCCCATCGATCCCGTGGAATGAGGCCGCACTCGTGGAGCATGAGGTACTGTCCGACATCACTCTCCACTTTGTTGCGAGTGAACTACATAGAGAGTCTTCTTTGTAGTTCCGTCGTAACGAAGCGGAGACGGCGCAACGGTGACGGACAACGGCAACACCCGTGTAACGTTCATGTGCCGCGAAGGTCGCTCCTTGGACCTGCTGTTGGAAAGGCCGTAATGCCGTGGTTTTTTCGGCGGAAACAATTTTCCACTTTCCGACGGGGCGGCAAACAATCCATATCCCGCCTGTTGGGTAGAGCGGTTTGGGGCTGGTTGGTTTTGTTAAAATACCCATCCAATATAGCTTGATAATCCCGATGAAAGAGAGGACGTTCCGGGCGTTCTTCTTAGGTGTGTACCTTTCTTCAAGTTGATTGAATTTGGAGGGTGCTGGTTATGGATGGAGCGGTGAAACAGAAAAAAGTTGATCCGGAAACCGTACACGAGATCACGCGTATCCTCGGGTCAAAAAAACTTGAGGGACCGGAAGCCACCTCCGCATTGATACCTCATGTCTATGACGAACTCCGGCGATTGGCAAGTTATCGACTGGCTCAGGAGCACCCAGGGCAGACCCTGCAGGCCACCGCCTTGGTCAACGAAGCCTACCTCCGGTTGGTCAAGGATTCGGATGCCCACTGGGAAAACAAGCGCCACTTTTTTCTGGCCGCCGCAGAGGCCATGCGCCGCATCCTCATCGAAAACGCCCGCCGCAAGAACTGCCGGAAACGCGGCGGCGACTGGCGTCGTACCGAAATGGATGTGGATGCGATCGGAGCCCCCGAGCTAACGGAAGAGGTGCTTCAGATCCACGAGGTATTGGATCAATTTGCCGAGGAGGATCCCGAAAGTGCGGAGTTGGTCAAGCTGCGCTTCTTTGCCGGGCTCACCCAGCAGCAATGCGCCGACATCTTGGGAATCTCCAAGCGCACCGCCGACAACCGCTGGGCCTTTGCCCGCGCCTGGCTCTTCCGTGCCATCCATGATGAGGAATAAAGGGTTCTTTCCGTGTTGTCCAGAGCCGCCAAGATGGCGGCGATACGTACCGCAGGCATCTTGCCTGCACAGAATAGATAGTATGAGAGGAACCCGCCCCCGGCAGGTTCCTCTTTCTTCATTCCCGGCAACCACCCGTTCCCGGTCAGGGTTGTTCCACGGGGATAAAGACTGTTCCACCACTAACAATCCACCCATTGTTGTTTATGTCTTGTGGACGAGTAGTGGTTGACCCATCCGTCGTGAGATCGCTGAAACTATAGATTTCCCCTTCCTGAAACAGGAAGGCTCTTGTGCTGTAGGTGTGTTTTGGAACCAGCCCGCCCCCCTTAAGTTTCTCTCCGTAGTAGCCAATGATCTGCCCGGCATTGTTGATGCCGGTTGCGTAGACCTTCTCCGAATGTCGCGTAGGTTTTCCGAGATCGTTGGGGAGGGCCGCTGCATTCGACCATATGACTGCACTCCACTCATCCGATGAGGAGTATCCTACAACCTGCCCAAGATCATTGATGTCTTGGGCTCGCGATGTACCACCCTCTTCGAGGGGTCTCAAGGCAATCAACAGATCGTTGATGCCGTCTCCATTGGTGTCGGCATACCATGGGTTGCCGTCCCCGTCGGGATCGTCAAAGTCGGGCGTCAGCAGAACACCTTCGTAAAAGACAATCTCTCCGTGTACATTGATGGCCAAGGGATGGTATCCGAGAGTGTCAATCAGGTATGGCAGATCATTGATCCCGTCTCCGTCGCCATCCACAAACCATGTATCGGCTGTTCCGTCCGCATCATGGTCAACAGGAACAATCACATAGCTTTCCAGGGTGGTCCACCAGTTGTCCTCGGTGTATACGGCTTCATCCTCGCAATTGGCAATAACAACCCATCCGGCATCGTTGATGGCACAGCTGCGGCTAAGGTCGGTTTCTACCGGCGACCATAGATAGGATCGGGAGCCGTCGTTGTCCCACAACACGGCGCTGTAGAGCTCGTTTGTGTAGACATCGAAGTAATTTGGGTCACCGTCGAACCAATAATTCGTCGAAGCACCATCAGCCCAGGTAAAATATGCACCGGCAATCTGGTCGTTGTTGTTTATGAATGTAAATCCCCCCATCCAGGCGGTTGTTTCATTTGTTCCAAGCACAACGACATCATCCGCCCAATAAGCCACGTCGGTTCCTGTCATATCCGGCGGCAACATGACAGTAAACTCACCATTGGACGGTGGAGAATTATGGGTTGCATACGTCCCTGCGACAACCCCCTGATCATTGATAGACCCTATTCGGTAATCAGAGATCTGTTGTGGTTGTGGTTCAATATCAACCCGCTCATAGATCGGCAGATCTGCTGGTGGCGGGTCTGGAGGATCTTCTCCTCCGGGCTTGCCCGGGATACCGCCCTTGGCGGCCGGGCTTTGCGGGGCAAGGCTTAGGCACGCTACTGCCAATCCAAGCCCGATCATGCTTAATGCTTTTGTTTTCATCGTTCTGCTCCCTTCCTGCTTGATTGCAGGCTTTATCGGGAAAGCCGGAGCCTCATCCGGCGGATCGCCCGCCTAATCCCAGAATGGGTTCCCCTGTTTTTCCCTTCACTCAGTAATGCGCAATCGGGAAGGAAAATGTGCACCGGATATGGAATTTATTTAAACAATCTTCCCGCGCCCACTCCCTTGGAAGGTCGACCACGGTTACCGAAGGCTTCGGCATGTTGAAGGGTTTCTGGCCGAGTATGCCCTGATGTCAATCCGCTTGCAGGTGGATCGGTAGTGGGTTTTTGCTGCTCGGTTTGCCGGGTGTGCCCGGACTCCCGTTTTTGGGGGTGGGTATTTATGAAGGTATGCAAAGGTTGGCAGTTGCTGTTCCAAGCCGCCGGTCCAAAGCTCGCTATGGTTAACCATTTTATGTTCATCGTCTGCTCCCTTCCTGCTAATTGCAGGTTTGTTGGAAAAGCCGGCTCCCCATCCGGCGGATCGCCCGCCTGAACCCCAATGGGGTGTCCCTGTTCTCCCCTCCATTCAGTAATGCGCGGTCTGTGCAGAAAGCGCGCACCGGATATGGAATTTATTTAAACAATCTTCCCGCGCCCACTCCCCTGGAGGGTCGACCACGGTTACCGAAGGCTTCGGCATGTTGAAGGGTTTCTGGCCGAGTATGCC
>DAOVNC010000465.1 GCA_030630445.1 Kiritimatiellales bacterium
GGGTTTCGCGCTCGACAATGAGCGAGTGGTAGCGAGTGGCATCGAATGGGCTGGGCAGTCCCTTGAAGACGCTCTTGCCCTCGTGGAGCATGGGCGAGGTCTTCCCGTGCATCAACCGGTCGGCACGAACGACCTTTCCACCATAGACCTCGCCGATGGACTGGTGGCCGAGGCAGACGCCAAGCAACGGTAGGCGCGAGCCAAATTCGCGGACGATATCGCGGGAAATACCCGCCTCCTTCGGCGTGCATGGACCGGGGCTGACGAGCACCTTTTCAGGATTCAACGCAACCGCCTGCTTCACCGTGATTTCATCGTTGCGGAACACGCGCATCTGAGCACCCAGCTCGCCGAGATACTGCACAAGGTTGTAGGTGAACGAGTCGTAGTTATCGATGACGAGTATCATGGTTAAATCCGAGTGACCAATCTCTAAGCACTAAACAAATTCAAATCACTGAATTTAAAATGTGCCAAATATGGCCAGCCGTTCCTTTTGAGTTTTCAGTTTTGGAGTTTGGTTAGAATTTAGAGATTAGGATTTAGAATTTCCCTTGGCTCTTGCCGCGGCATAATGCCGCGCAAGAGCCAATGCGCTCATCATGCCGCGCGCCTTGTTGCGCGTCTCTTCGTATTCGTTGACCGGCACGGAATCAGCGACAATCCCCGCCCCGGCCTGGACGTAGGCCTTGCCTTTGTCGAGAATGACCGTGCGGATAGTGATGCACGAATCAAAGTTGCCGTTATAGTTGAAGTAGCCCACCGCGCCGGCATAGGGACCGCGTTTGCTTTTTTCGAGTTCGGCAATGATTTCCATGGCGCGGATTTTCGGGGCGCCGCTCACGGTGCCTGCCGGAAAGGTCGCGCGCATGACATCGTACTCATCGTGCTCGCCGGACAGCGTGCCGGTTACATCGGAGACAATGTGCATCACGTGGCTGTACCGCTCAACCACCATCAGATCGGACACATCCACCGAATTAAACTCGCAAACTCGCCCGATATCGTTGCGGCCCAGATCGACGAGCATGATGTGCTCCGCCAGCTCCTTCGGGTCGGCCAAAAGATCCTTTTCGAGGGCCAGATCCTCTTCCGTTGTCTGGCCGCGCGGCCGCGTTCCGGCAATGGGCCGCACTTCAACGCGCTTGTCCTCGCAGCGGACATGGATTTCCGGCGATGTGCCGACAATGGAACTTTCGCCCATGTCGAGGCAGAACATGTAGGGAGACGGATTGATGGTGCGCAGCGCGCGATAGACATCCAGCGAATCGGCATCGTTCTCTACTTCGAACCGCTGTGAAATCACGGTCTGGATCACATCGCCGGCATGGATATATTCCTGTACCTTTTCGACCATTTGGAGGAACTCCTCCTTGGTCGTATTCGACTTCGGCTCCAACGGTTCGGCATCGGCATGCGCATCGATAAGCACCCGGCTAATCGGCGTCTGGAGCGCTTCACAAAGTTCATTGATCTGGGCAACCGCCTGATCATAGGCCTCGTCTGGATCGCCTTCGATATGGGCGTTTGCCAAGACCTTGAGGCAATGCTTTACCCGATCAAAGATAATCAGCCCATCCGTCACCATGAAAACCATATCGGGATTGCCGATCTCATCATTTCCAATCACGGGAACGCGCGGCTCGAACTGCGAAACCATGTCGTAGCCGAGGAAGCCCACCGCCCCGCCGAGAAAGCGCGGCAATGACGGGTCATCCACCACGGGCGAAAACTGCGCCATATGGTTTTTAAGCGCATCGAGCGGGTCAATGTCTTCGATCACCTGCGGCGTAGCGCCGCCGTTGACGATTTCGACGCGGCGGCCCCAAGCGCGAATGATCGTGCGCGGGATTCCACCGATGAACGAGTAGCGTCCGATATTTTCGCCACCCTCGACACTTTCAAGCAGATAGGTGTGCGACGCATTGTCGCGCTTTCGCAAATAGGTGCGGACACGTTCATAAGCTGAGACAGGCGTCTCCTGGTCGGCAAGGACTTCCTTCCAAACCGGCACTAGGTTCCCCTGCTTCGCCTGCTCTAAAAATATCTTTCTATCGGGTACAATCGCCATGGGTCGTTCTCGTGGTTAAAGTAGCGGATGGTAGCTTTTACGCGGGGCTTCGCAACCAAAAACGTGACGAGTGAAAAGTGAGGCGTGAAATGGGAATCACGTCTCACTCCTCACTTTTCAAATTCAGTAGGATCTCCATGCTAATGCGCTGCACTTCCTGAACACGCGATTCGTTGTCGGCCTCGTTATAGCAGCGAAACTCGGGCGCGTTCCCGGAGGGGCGCATATGGAGAACTTCCTGCGATTCGAAGGTCACGCGCAACCCGTCGGTGCGGTCGATCGATTCCACTTTGCCGAAAGCATTGCCAAAAGCCGCCTCAATGGCCGCTACGCCCTCGAACCGTTCAAGAATCTTGGCACTCTCTTCGGTCGGGAAGTCTTGGATGCGGTCGCTGGCGGTAAAACGCTGCGGCAGATCGGCCAGCAGGGCGGAGATGGGTTTACGCTCTTGGATAGAGAGCAGAATAATGGCCAGCACCGGCAGCACCGCATCGCGAGTCGGGAGGGCGCGCAGGGATTTTCCAAA
>DAOVNC010000054.1 GCA_030630445.1 Kiritimatiellales bacterium
CGTATGCCCTATGCTTGCTCTATAAATATGCAACTCCCGCCGAAGAGGCACCATTACGCAAAAAGCTTCAGCTCATTATTAGTGATGAAAAAGCACCTGATTCTTCCCGTGGCGAAGCCTGCGATTCCATTCTGGAGTCCGACTGGGCAGGCAAGGATGAATGGTTCCTCTCCTTGCTGAGCATACTGCCCAACTTAAAGGAAGGCTACACGATTTATCAACCGCTCGAAAACCATGTTGCTTCGGATCCCGACAAGTGGATTCCTATTATCACAAAATACGTCGGCAGCACGGATCGAAAAACCCACGACAGGGCGGTCAGTTGCTTAATCCAATTCCACCTAAAAAAAGCGAGAGCGGATGCCCTGCGCCCCCTGCTTCCTTGGCTGGGCAATCCAAAGTGGTCGTCGGCCCGCGACCGTCTGCGCTTAATCCAGAGTTTGGATTTGGTTGATCTTCCGGAAAGCGTGGAAGGACTCATGTGGGTTGCCGAACACGAGCACGGATATAGGCTTTCGGGTGCTGCTGACGCATTGGCAAAGTATAATGCGAAAGAGGCTATCCCTATTCTCAAATCGGCATTAACAAAAGAAAAAGAGAGATCTCATAGAAGAAATTTAATCGCTGCCATCCACCAACTCAACGGCTTTAGCGACGATGAAATCGTATCGGCCATCGAAACCTTTGCGACGAACCTTGCATCGACCAATAGCGAGCAACGACGAGGAAAGGTCTGGTGGACTTATCATCCATCACAAAAGACAAACGAGGCTTTGCTGGGGCACTATATGTCATCTCCAGAAGAAATGACGGACCGGATCTCCGAGCACCTGCTTGAACGAACAAAAAAGATAGAAAAACAAAAACCTCTGGTTGCCAACATTCTTACCCAAATTGCCCTGTCAGGATCTGGCAAGGAAAGCGGCAAAAACGTGCTGGCCAATCTTTCAAAGCCAGAGCTGACATTAGAGACCGTTCTTTCTGCGCTGAATCATCGCGAGGAACTCCGAGAGCACCTCGCTGAAGAACTAAAAAGGATGGCGGCAGGCAATGGATGGCCCGCCGCCATCGCAACCGTAATTTTAGCAGATCTTGATGGGTTTAACCAAATACTCCGAGGAGACGACCGCGCCGCCCAAACCATGTTGCTGGCATGTGCCCGAATTGTGCGGCAAGATTTGCCCATTGCTCAGGTTGCGCGGCTATTCGATCAAAGGTCTGAGATTCTTGACCTTGCTGTTGAGCGATATCTCGTGGTGGAAGATAGCGCGGAGGCTCGGGCCATTGTCCTTGCGCGCCATCCCGAAGAACTCCGCATTCTCGGCGCGCTACAGAGTTTTGATCCCGGCCATTTTTCATTCCAGCAATTTTCAGATTTGGAAGGATTGCTGCAACAGCTACTAAGAAATAGTCATCCTCCAGATGAGGTCTACGCGCTCTTAAGCGCAGGCTATTGGGGAGACAATGGGCAACTCATCGTTAGCGTTTATGATGGAAAAGGTCTCTTAACCGTCCTTTACGGCAACGACAGAATGGCCTCGCGAGACCTCTCCGCCGATGAGTTCAAAAACTTGAGGACATCAATCATACAGAACAAGATTGATACCTTGGCCCCCCTGAACAGTGGGGTTTTTGATGGCATACAATACGAGTATATTCATCTCTCCGAAAATGGGGGGCGAAGGGTTTATATGAACAACCCTCATTGTTCCTTGGGAAAAGCACCTATCTACTACCATATAACCGAGCTGTTTCAGAAACTTGAGGCCACCGGGAAACTTTCCGTTCATTATGGATGCGAAAATGAGATCGATGGACTAACCGTTCTCCTGTCCGGCCTTGAGCAAAAAGTCGTGACCGTATGCAATGATAGCGTCTTATTGGCCGGAGACGATGACAAACCCCTTCAGTGGTATCGCTTGATTGACGGGAAACTGGGCGATGAAGTGCCGCAACCGGCAGAATGTCGAATAATCGGTTCAAAAGACGATATCCCAAAAACATTAGAGGTTCCCGACCACCTTAGCCCGCACCCATGGAAATCAGGGTTCGAGGGAGATGTAATCAGACCGGGCTATATTAAACATGGAAAAAGTCGAGGACTCTGGCGTTGCAGAAAAGGAGAAGAGCCCGTACTGCTTTGCGAAGGCAGATATGCCTATCCCATGGTGAGCCCCGATGGAAAATGGGTGGTTGCGGCCAAGACCAAAGGTAGTTGGGCTTCTCCCAATAGAATTTTCAGGTACGATCTCCATAACAATAAAGAGCATATGTTAAACATACCATCCGCCGATAACTTAAATCCAATCGCATACATCCCATCACACAATAAAATCCTCCTTGAACGCTACCCCGACACCAAAGAAAGAGACGTGATAGTTGAGCACGAGTACTATCTCCTGAACCCGGAAACGGGCGAGTCGGAGATTGTCAAAGGGGACTTCCGTCCTTGGGAGGCACTGACCTACAGGCCGCTCCAGCCTGCCCAGAAAAAAGGACACGGCTGGGCAGCCCTCCCCGACAGGGAAAACGGGGGCACCACAATCGGATTGTACGACATGAAAAAATTTGCGTTTGATCCGCTGATGTCGGTTCCATATCTCCGCTTCGACAGCATGGACATGTGGGTCGATGAAGACCGCCGGATCGCATATATCGCGATCAACGGAGACCTCCTGCGTATGCCATTAAAGAGGAACCAAACATGAAAACCGTCCTATTTGTCTGCACCGGAAACACCTGCCGCAGCCCGATGGCCGAGGCGCTTTTCCTCCACCGGATCGGCGACGGGGCCGGCTGGAACGCCGCCTCGGCAGGCATCTACGCCGGGGCCGGGTCGCCAGCCAGCGCCAACGCCGTCGAAGCCCTGCGCGAGCTGCAAGTCGACCTCGGTGCCCACCGCAGCCAACCACTTACCGCCGAGCTACTTAACACAGCCGAACTCATTGTGGTCATGACCGCCGCGCACCGCTTCCATATCCTTCAGGACTTTCCGGAGGTTGGAAATAAAGTTTGCTTGCTTAAGTCGTTCGGAACGTCAAAGGTTCCCGCCGATGTTATCGATCCGTTTGGCGGATCGCTCAATGTCTACAAGAAAACGCGGGATGAAATCGACCAGGCCCTCCCGGATCTGATCCTTTCCATCCATACTGGAAACCC
The DNA here is from genome assembly GCA_030630445.1 of Kiritimatiellales bacterium. Taxonomy (GTDB): domain Bacteria; phylum Verrucomicrobiota; class Kiritimatiellia; order Kiritimatiellales; family Pontiellaceae; genus Pontiella. The sequence continues at coordinate 3,160 of DAOVNC010000054.1, forward strand.
ATAAAAACGAGGACCATTTCATGAAAATCGCAATTGGATCGGACCACGGCGGCTATGCCCTCAAGAGCCAGCTTGTCGAAGCCCTTAAAGAGAAAAGCATCGCCGTCGAAGATCTCGGCACCCACAGTGCGGAATCGGTCGACTACCCCGACTTTGCCGCCGCCGTCGCCGATGAAGTCTCCAATGCCGCCGTCGATCAAGGCATCATTATCTGCACCACGGGCATCGGTGTGAGCATCACCGCCAACAAATTTCCGCGCGTGCGTGCAGCCCTCTGCCAAGATCCCGAAACGGCGGCCCAGGCCCGCCAGCACAACAATGCCAACGTCCTCTGCCTCAGCGGGAAATCGACTCCCCCGGAAGCCGCTTCCGCCATTCTCGAAGCGTGGCTTTCCGCAGAATTCGAGGGGGGCCGCCACGAGCGCCGCGTAATGAAAATCAAGGACTACGCCTCCGAAACCGCCGGCACCATCGCGGTCTACGACACCGACCCCGAAATCTACGCCCTGCTCAAAAAGGAGGATCAGCGGCAGAAGGAAAACCTCGAATTGATCGCCTCCGAAAATATCGTCAGCAAAGCCGTGCGCGAAGCGCAAGGCTCGCGCATGACCAACAAATATGCCGAAGGCTATCCCGCCAAGCGCTGGTACAACGGGTGCGAGTGGGTCGACGAAGCCGAACGCCTCGCCATCGACCGCGCCAAGGAACTCTTTGGCGCCGAGCACGCCAACGTCCAGCCGCACTGCGGCAGCGGCGCGAACATGGGCGTCTACTTCGCCGTGCTCAACCCCGGCGACACCATCCTCGCCATGAGCCTCGCCGAAGGCGGCCACCTCACCCACGGCCATCCCATGAACTTTTCGGGCCGGTTCTTCAACGTCGTTCCCTATGGGGTCGATAAGGAAACCGAGCAGATCGACTATGGGCAGATCCAAGAACTCACCGACGAGCACAAACCCAAAATGATCGTGGCCGGAGCCAGTGCCTACTCGCGCCTCATCGATTTCAAGAAGTTGCGCAAAATCGCCGACGGCGTTGGGGCCTACTTGATGGTCGACATGGCGCACATCGCCGGTCTCGTGGCCGCCGGTTGCCACCCCAGCCCCATTCCGCACGCCGACTTTGTGACCACCACCACCCATAAAACCCTGCGCGGCCCGCGCGGCGGCATGATCTTGTGCAAGGAAAAATTTGCGGCCGACATCGACAAGCAGGTTTTCCCTGGAATCCAGGGGGGCCCGCTCATGCACACCATCGCGGCCAAGGCCGTCTGCTTCCACGAAGCACTGCAACCGGCATTCAAGCAGTACCAGCAGCAAGTGGTCAAGAATGCCCAGACCCTCGCCGGCGCACTCGAAGACGACGACATCCGCATCGTTTCCGGCGGCACCGACAACCACCTCATGCTCGTCGACCTCACCGGCACCGGCATCACCGGAAAGGTGGCCGCCGCCGAACTCGACAAGGCGGCGATCACCGTCAACAAGAACGGCATCCCCTTCGACACCAAAAGCCCGTTCGTCACCTCCGGCATCCGCATCGGAACCCCGGCGGTCACCACGCGCGGCATGAAAGAGCCGGAGATGGAGGAAATCGCCAGCCTCATCAAACGCGTGCTGCACAACGCCGACAACGACGCGGTGATTGCCCAAGTGCGCGAAGAGGTCATTGCGCTAACCACGAAGTTTGTGCTTCCCTAGGGATTCCCAACCGTATCCGGGCACAAAAAAAGCGCTCCTTTCGGGGCGCTTTTTTCGGCTCCGCACGGGATGCCTATTAGATAATAATGTCGTTGCCGCCGCGGAGCTGGTCGGGGGTGACGATCTGGCTCGCCTGCTCCTGCTGCATCTTGATCATGTCTTCCTGCAACTTTTTGACGGCGGCGCTGATGGCTTCCGGAAACTTTTCCACGGCCTCGGCCAGATTGGCGGCGTCGATTTCGCCGGAGATGGGCAGTGCACCGCCGGGCGTCATGATGTTGGTGGTTGCCGAATAGCTGGCCTGGCGCGCCTCGTCCTCGGTACCATCGAGTTTAATGGGAGTCAGCTTGCGAATGTTGCCCACCTTGAGGTCGGTGATGTGCTCCTCTTTCCAAAGGTTCTCGCCGTCGATATTAATGTTTTCGAGTGTGTTTTCAGCCATGGGGTTTCCTTTCTGTGATGCGTGAAACGTGAGCCGTGATTATTTGACGGGCATTCACGCTTCACGTTTCACGGTTCAAAATGGTGCGCCCAACAGGAGTCGAACCTGTATCTATGGCTTCGGAGGCCACTATTCTATCCATTGAACTATGGGCGCACGAAAGAGGCGGTTTATACGGCTATCCGTTGTTGGCTTCAAACTCTTTCATGAACGAAATCAACACGTCGACGCCCTCGACGGGGAAGGCATTATAGATGGAGGCGCGGATGCCGCCGACATCGCGGTGGCCTTTCAACCCTTTCAGGTTTTTCTCGGCAGCCTCTGCAATGAACTTTGCTTCCAGATCGTGGTTCGCGATGCGGAAGGTGATGTTCATGTTGGAACGGTTCTCTTTTACGGCGGTGCCGGTATAGAAATCGGTGCCGTCGATCGCCGCATAGAGCTTGTCCGCTTTTTCATCGTTCTGCTTGGCCATGCCTTCGAGGCCGCCCTTGGCCAGGAGCCAGCGGGTGACGAGGCAGAGCACGTAGACCGGGAAGGTGGGGATGGTGTTAAAGAGTGAATTTTTGTCGATGAAGGTTTTGTAGCGCAACATGGTGGGCACGCTATCGGGACAGCGCTCGGCCAACTCGTCTTTGATGATGACCAGTGTGATGCCGGCCGGTCCAAGGTTTTTCTGCGCACCGGCATAGATGAGGCCGAACTTGGAGACGTCGAGCGGACGGGAGAGAATGTCGGACGACATGTCGGCAATCAGCGGAGCTTCGCAGTCGGGGAAGGTTTTCCACTGCGCACCCGAGATGGTTTCGTTGGTGGTGATGTGCAGGTAGGCCGCATCGGGCGTCAGGTTTAATTCCTCAACCGTCGGTACGCGGGTTGGGATTTCCTTGCCGCAGTCAGCCGCAATGTTGATGTTGCCGAGGGCCTTGGCTTCCTTGATGGCCTTGCTGGCCCATGCGCCGGAATCGGTGTAGTCGGCGGTCTGGCCTTCGCCGAGCAGGTTCATGGGGATGAAGGCGAATTGCGAGGAGGCGCCGCCGGTCATGAAGAGCACGCTGTAGCCTTCGGGGATATTCAACAGCTGCTTGATGTTGGCAATGGTTTCGGTGTGGAGCGCGCTATATTCCGGGCCGCGGTGGCTCATTTCCATGAGCGACATGCCGGTGCCTTTGTAGTCGAGCAGTTCCGCCTGCACCTCTTTCAATACTTCTTCCGGCAACGTGGCCGGTCCCGCCGAGAAATTATATGCTCTCATGATTTAATGCCCCTATTGGTTGGTTGAAATTTGGTTAAACGCGAAAGCTACCAATTCATGAAAACAGTTAAAACCACGAAATTGCCATTTCACTTCGTTTTATTGCCGTTCCTTTGGAACAGCCTCGGTGAATCGTTCCCGGTGGTCTCTATTTACTTTGTAAATTATTTCGCTTTGCTCAGCGCGTCACCAAACACCCGAAAATGTAGGCCCGGTCCCCCCATCGGGCGGGCGGTGGAATGGCCAGAGGATCGGTGCGGGTGGCGGTGCGACTGATCGCCGGGTGAGGGCACCCGGCCTACAACGGGGAAACCACGAATCATGCGGTGCGGCCTGTTTCTTTATTGTTTACCCATGTTCTTTCGGATATATTCTGTTGCATGTGCAATTCATCCCGCCACCCACGTCGCCAGCGCCGGTTGGATCGTGTATTCGATTCGTCCCCGGCCTATTTCCTGACGCTTTGCACCAGCATCGGAAACCACGATTGGCGAATGGGTCAAGGCATTCAAGGCGCTGGTGGGACGGCGTCGCTTCAAATGGCAGTCTGGGTTCTTCGACCATCTTTTGCGCAGCAATGAAAGCCGCTCGGAAAAGTGGGAATACATCCGCATGAACCCGGTTCGGGCGGGGTTGGTTGAGACTCCGGACGATTGGCCATACGCCCAATATTTCAACCGTTTCGACGGTTCGGAAATGTAGTAGGCCCGATGCCCCCATCGGGCGGGCAGCGGAATGGCCGGTGGATCGGGTGACGGTGCGGATGCATGCCGGGTGGGGCATCCGGCCTACAGCATGGCCATGTGTTCAATGTAGGCCCGATGCCCTCATCGGGCGGGCGGTGAAATGGCCGGCGGATCGGGTGGCGGTGCGGATGCACGATGCGGACGCACGCCGGGTGGGGCACCCGGCCTACAGCATGGCCATGTGTTCAATGTAGGCCCGATGCCCTCATCGGGCGGGCGGCGGAATGGCCGGCGGATCGGGTGACGGTGCGATCGCGAGCCGAGTCGAGTCGAGGGCCCGGCCTACATCACGCTTCAATCGTCACGTTGTCGTAGAGGTCGATGGCGCGGCGGACGTAGGCGCGTTTCTCTGAATACGAGCCGGGGAAAAAGCTGCGCTTGAACCCGGCGAGGACAAGGTCGCGGAACTGGCTGTCAGTGAGGGTGAGGTGCCGGGTGCAGAGCAGGAGCTCGTTGGTGACGCTGGTGTGGGAAACGAGGCGGTTGTCGGTGCTGATGCTGACGGAGAGACCGCGGTCGACCATCTGTTGGATGGGGTGGTCTTCCAGGCTCTGGAACTCGGGAATGGTTTGCAGGTTGCTCGTCGGGCAGACCTCGATGGTGATGCGCTGGTTGGCAATATATTCGCTCAATTGGGCGATGTAGCGCGGTTTATCCTTGATGGACTTGTGTTTGATGGCTTCCTCCGAAAAAAGGAAGGTGCCGTGGCCGATGCGGTTGGCATAGCATTCGGTGATGGCCTGGAAAATGGATTCGGGGCCGTAGGCCTCGCCGGCATGGGCGGTTTTTCGCAGGAAGTTGCGGTGGGCGTATTGGAAGGCGGCCTTGTGGTGGATGGCGGGATAGCCGGCCTCTTCGCCGGCGAGATCGAACCCGACGATGGGCAGGCCTTCGTCGCGCAGCTTGACGGCTTCCTTGACGAGCGCAACGGAGGCGCGGGCGTAGGAATAGCGCAGGCTGGATCCACTGCTGCGGTTGAGCAACCGCTCGTAGTAAGGCGACATCTGCCGGTTGAACCGCCGCATGGCGCAGAGGATAATGCCGTATTCGAAAGGCATGTCGCTTTCGTCCACATTGGTGTTTAGCGCCTGTTTCGCTCTTTCCAGTCCTTGAAAAACCGCACGGACGACAGACCCGATTTCGGTGGCATGGGTGACATGCAACTGCGGGGCAAAGCGCACCTCGATATAACGGACACCTTCGGCATGGGAGTCCTCGGCCAGCTCGAAGGCGGCGCGTTCGAGGCTTTCCGGCGCTTGAAGAACGCCGACGGTGTAGGCGAATCCAGCGAGGTATTCGCCGAGGTTGGCGTAGCGTTCCTTGAAGACGAGTTCGTTCAGCCCAGCCTCCTCGTAGGAGGGCAGTCCAACTCCATTCCCCTTGGCCAGCTCGATCAGGGTCGGGAGGCGCAGCGATCCGTCGAGGTGCAGGTGCAGATCTGTCTTGGGGATTTTTTGGATGAATTGTTCGGGAATCTTTGACATGATGCGGTCACTTTAGCCTCAAGCCAGCATCCGGACAAAAGAAAAACGCGACATGTTGATTGTTCAATCCAGCTCACTTGATGTCTATCGCAACCTTGCGATGGAGGAATATCTGATGGAGCAAGCCACGGCAAACGGGCCGGTGCTGTTCCTGTGGCAAAGCAACTGCGCGGTGGTGATCGGCAAGAACCAAAACCCATGGCGCGAATGCCGCCTGGATCTGATGCGCGATGAACATATTCCTCTCGCCCGGCGGATTTCGGGCGGAGGGACGGTATATCACGATGCAGGGAACCTGAACTACTGCGTCATCGTCGACCGGATACAGTATCGTGAAGAACAGGCCTACAGGATGGTGCTCCGTGCGCTGGAATCCTTCGGGATCCGGGCGGAAAAGACAGGGAAAAGCAATTTGAGCGTGAACGGGCTAAAGTTTTCCGGCAACGCCTTTTGCTTCCGCAAAGGGCGGGCCTTGCATCACGGGACCCTGTTGCTGAATACCGACCTTGAACGGCTGACCCGTTATTTGGGGCCTTTGTTCGATTCCATCGAAACGCACGCCATCCGCTCCGTCCCGGCCAAGGTGGTGAATCTGGGATTGAATGTCGAGGCGGTGGCCGCCGCACTGAAGGATCGTTTCCAGGCCTTGTACCCCGATGCGAACGGGCTCCGGCAGCTATTGGATTCCGATATCCAACCCGGTCTCTTGGATCCCTTGCTGGAAAAACAGGCATCCGACGATTGGAAATATGGTGCAACACCAAAGTTTACGCTGCATTCCAACAATCTTCAGATCGAGGTGGCGAAAGGAAGGGTGGTCGCAGCCAGCGGCCGGCAGGCGGAACGTTTCTTGAATACGCCTTTTTCTGTTTCGGCGTTTTCGTTGCCCTACGATGTTGACTAAAGGGGGGTTAAAACTTAAAGTGCCCGCAAATGTTGAAACTGGAGGTGTATATGAAGGTGTTTGCAAGGTTCTTATTCGCGTCGGTATTGGTGTCCATGTTCGCTGGTTGCGCCAGCGATGTTGCATACGTTCCAAAGATTCCGCCCCATGCACAAGCCAAGCTGCTTGACTACTACGCACAGTCTGACAATAAGGTTTTCGTTATCGCAGTTGATCCGAGCGGCGACTATGCCTTTGGTTACGACTATGGAAAGCCCACCCTCAAGGAAGCCGCCAAGGTGGCCGTCGACAAATGCGATGCCAGCCGCGAGTCCTCGGGTATTATCGCCCGCCCCTACATCTATGCCATCAACGACAAGGTGGTCTACGAGGAAATGATTCGCAAGGCGCATGAGGCAAAGAAAAAGTCCGAAATCCAGGCGCAGGAACAAGAGGTGGCTCGTCAGGAAGATGCGGGCGAGGCCAACCAGCCAGCCGCTAAATAGGAATGTTCGAAACAAAAGCAACCATACGCAACGAGGCCGGCATTCATTGCCGGCCTTCTGCTATTCTGATCAAGGCGGGGATGGCCTATGCCGGCGAGATTCTCGTTACGGCGGAATCGGGCACCTGCACCCTTACCTCCGCGCTGGAGTGCATCATGCTGGGGCTTGAAAAAGGGGCAAAAGTCACTCTTCAGGTGACGGGCCCCGACGAGGAGGCGTTTGGCAAAAAACTCGCCGAACTCTTCGAAACCCATTTCGATTTTCCGCCCCAGTAATAATGTCCGCCGGGATGCCGTGGTGCGATCAAACTTTCCCTTTTTGGTGCACTGAAATTTCCTTTTTGCCCCTGATTCCGAGCCAATGTGTCCCATATGGCAGGTTCTGGCACGATTCTACTGGGGAACAAATCCGCATGCCATATCATGCGATCATGAAAAAAACATATCAGAAACTGGGCGGGTGTCACGGTGCCGGGTTTGCTCGGTACGTAATGGAGGCGTATTGCGCTGGTTATGAGAACCTACCATCGAAGTGAAAAAATAAAGACTGCCATGGAAACTTCAACGCACGGCGACGGAAATTTCAACGCACGCCTTCGGAAACTTTGAATGCAACACGACAATAATGTCCGCCGGGATTGACCCGGGGACGAATCCTGATATAGTTCCCGCGAATTTTGCCAAAAGCATTGGCTGGAATCAGTAACGAAACCCCTAAACATAGGAAGGTAAATATCATGTCGACTAAAATTCTCGATGCCGTAAATCCCGGCGTTCTCCATGGCGACGACGTAGCCAAGGTTTTCCAGATTGCCAAGGAAAACAGGTTTGCGCTGCCCGCAGTAAACGTAGTCGGAACCGACTCCATCAACGGCGTTCTCGAAGCCGCCGCCTCGGTCAACTCCCCCGTCATCATCCAGTTCTCCAACGGTGGCGCGGCTTTCACGGCCGGCAAGGGCCTTAAGGAAAACGGAGCCGTTCTCGGCGCCATCTCCGGTGCCCAGCACATTCACATGATGGCCGAGGCCTACGGCGTTCCGGTTATCCTCCACACCGACCACGCCGCAAAGAAGCTGCTACCGTGGATCGACGGGCTGCTCGACGAAGGCGAAAAGTGGTTCGAAACCAAGGGCCGTCCGCTGTTTAGCTCGCACATGCTCGATCTCTCCGAGGAACCCCTCGAAGAAAACATCGAGATCTCCGCTGAGTACCTCAAGCGCATGAGCAAGATCGGCATGACGCTGGAAATCGAACTCGGCTGCACCGGCGGCGAGGAAGACGGCGTCGACAACACCGACATGGACGAGTCCAAACTCTACACCCAGCCCGAAGATGTGGCCTATGCCTATGAAAAGCTGAGCGCCATCAGCCCCAACTTCACCATCGCGGCATCCTTCGGCAACGTCCACGGCGTTTACAAACCGGGCAATGTCAAGCTGACCCCGACCATCCTGCGCGACTCGCAGGCCTACGTTGCCGAAAAGTTCGGTACCGACGATCCCCAGCCGCTAAACTTCGTATTCCACGGCGGTTCCGGCTCCTCCCCCGAAGAGATCACCGAGTCCATCTCCTACGGCGTCATCAAAATGAACATCGACACCGACACGCAATGGGCCACATGGGAAGGCACCCTCAACTTCTACAAGAAGAACGAAGCCTACCTCCAAGGGCAGCTCGGAAACCCCGAAGGGGCCGACAAGCCGAACAAGAAATTCTACGACCCGCGCGTATGGCTGCGCAAAGGGCAGGAAGGCTTGGTCGAACGCGTCAAGCAGGCCTTTGCCGACCTCAACGCCGTTGGCGTCAACTAATCCTCCGATTAGCTGTTAAACAAAGCCGTCCTTCCGGGCGGCTTTTTTTTGTCCACAATGAACGAATGGGCAAAGACCCTGTCCGAAACAACATATTGCATCCCGTTTTATGCGGGTTGACTTGATCCTGAAGGAGAACAACATGAAGAAGTGGTTAATCGTATTGGCGGCCGTGGCAATTGGAGCGGGGGCATATGCCTCGGAAGGCTGGGAAACGGATTTTGCAAAGGGTTCCGCTAAGGCCAAGGCCGAGGGGAAGTATATGCTCATCGATTTTAGCGGATCCGACTGGTGCAGTTGGTGCGTCAAGCTGGACAAAGAGGTTTTCTCGCAGGCGGCCTTCAAGGAATATGCCAAGGAAAACCTTGTCCTGGTGCTCGCCGACTTCCCGCTCGACAAATCGAAACAAAGCGCCGAGCTGCAAAAGAAAAACAACGAACTGAAAGAAAAGTTCGGCATTCGCCGATACCCGACCGTCTACATTCTAAGCCCGGAAGGAAAAGCGGTGAGCAAGACCGGGTATCAGGCGGGTGGCCCCGAGGCCTATGTCGACTACATCAAGAAAGTGATCGCCGAGGCAAAGAAGAAATAGTCGATATCGGCATCGAACAGGGCAAGGCTGGGTGATCGCGCTCGGCCTTGCCCTGTTCGATTTTGTTGAACTCGAGCAACCGGACGGACAAGAAAGAACTAATATGAAATCAATTTGATTCGTCTTGATTGAACCACGAAATACCTATCGCTCCCCGTTTCCCCGCCCATCTACATTACTCCGTTGCTTCCAAAATTAGTGTCCATTCGCGTTTATTAGCGGTTCAGTTCCATGCATCCATCTTTTCCAAAGCCATCTTCGCCGCATCCGCAATCTGCCTGTTCTCCGCCAAGGCATACGACTCCAACAACTCGCGGTCATCGGAAGTGCCAACCTCCCCAAGTGTTACAATCGCCGCCGAGTGCAGCAGCACCGTCTCCCCCGTTTGCGCCAGCGACCGCGCCGCCTCTACAACTTTCGTGTTTTTCGTGGTTAAACCATCCGTCATCGCCGCCAGCCGCAACGCCGTCAAGCGCGACGCCGACGACGCCATCTC
>DAOVNC010000421.1 GCA_030630445.1 Kiritimatiellales bacterium
CGGCTTTGTGCAGTGGAACGCCGGATCAAACCCTGACGGAACCGATTCGTTTGCCGAGCAACTTTCCGAAACATGGCCGGATTTCCGCATGGGCATCCTCGAACTTTCCAGTACCCGCAAGCCGGTCGGATCGCGCGATGGCATGAACCGCACCGTCGCAACCTCCGCGCTCTATGAAAGCTGGCCGCGGCAGGCCGCCGCCGACCTCGCAATCCTCCGCGCCGCCATCGATGCCCGCGATTTCACAGCGCTTGGAAAAACCGCCGAACGCAACGCGCTATCGATGCACGCGACCATGATGGCTGCCTGGCCACCCTTGCTTTATCTCCAGCCCTCAACCATCGAACAGATCCACAAAGTCCAACGCGTCCGCGCCGAAGGCTTGGAGGTCTATCTCACCATCGATGCCGGCCCCAACATCAAGCTCCTCTTCCTCGAAGAAAACGAAGCCGCCGTTGCCGCCACCTTCCCCTCCCTGCAAACCATCCCGCCGTTTGCTTGAGTTTTAGACTATGCCTGAAGAGCTTCCAGAACAGCTTCGGGTCTCTTGTCAACGACGCGAAGCAGAGCCTTCGCCGGGCCTTCCGGCTCCCGTCGGCCTTGTTCCCAGTTTTGCAGGGTGGATTTGTTGACGCCAATCATGAGTGCGAACTGGGCTTGGGAAACATTGAGCCGACTGCGGATCCGTTTGATGTCCGCCGGTCGATAGCGAAAAACGCGCGAAGGCTTGGTTTCGCCCCTCCGGATCTTCCCTGCTTCCTCTATGCTCTCTACCAGTTCGTTGAATAGTTCTTTTTTCATGGCATGTTCTCCTCTACGAGACGTCGTAGTATTTTTGTTTCTTTTGGGGTCAGGTCGCCTTTTTCATTTTTTCCATAGGCCAATAGAAGGTAGATTTCGTGATCCGCCATATACAATAATAGATGATACGGATGCCGCCTCGTTTGCCTTTGCTAGCGGAGCGCCACCGGATCTTTCTCAGGCCGCCGCTCCCTTTGATCACGGCTCCAGCCACTGGGTTGAAAATCAGTTCCTGTTGGAACTCGCGATATTCATCGTCGGGAATTAGTTTCCTGACCTGACGGGTGAATACGCTAGTTTCCTTAAATGTCATTAGAAATACATTTGTACGCCACTGACGTACTGTGGTCAATGGGAAAATTTTGTGGAGAAGAATTATGCCGGAACTTCCAGAGGTTGAAACGATTGCGCGGCAGCTGCGGGCGCGGGGAGTCGAGGGACGAAAAATCCTTTCGGTGAAAGTGAATTGGGCGCGGACGGTGGAACCGCTGTCGGTTGCTTCGTTTTCAAGGCAGGTTCGTGGCACCACCATCGACGAAATTTCAAGGGTTGGGAAATGGATGATGTTTTTGCTCTCCTCGGGCAAGACGATCATGATCCATCTGCGGATGGCGGGTGGTTTTTCGATGGAACCCGGACAGCATGATCGTTTGGTATTTAAACTGTCGGATGGGCCGACGCTACATTATCGTGATACGCGCAAGTTTGGCCGCTGGAAGCTGGTGGATGATCCGCAGGAGATTCTCGATAAGCTGGGTCCCGACGCATTGACGCGGCAATTCTCGCCAACGTATTTTCGCGAAGCGATGCGCAAGCGGCATCGAATGATCAAACCGTTGATTTTGGATCAGTCGATCGTGGCGGGGTTGGGAAATATCTATGTGGACGAGGCGCTGTGGGAGGCGAAGATCCATCCAGAACGCCGATCGGACTCGCTGGACGATGCCGAGCTATCAACACTGTTCAAGGCGATCAAGCACGTATTGGCGATAGGCGTGAAGAACCGCGGCACTTCCTTGGGCGATGGCAAAACCAACTATCGCGATGTGGAAGGCGAAGCGGGTGGCCATCGCGAAAAGGTGAAGGCCTACGGCCGATCCGGAAAACCGTGCGTGCGCTGCGGAACCTTCCTCGAAAAGATCGTCGTTGCGCAGCGCGGAACCACCTTTTGTCCGGTGTGCCAATCCGGTTTTGACCAATAAATACGGGGGTTATATTAAAATGTGAAAAAATATGAATATTTCTGTTTACAACTCAGACGGAAATTGTACTATATCTCCATTGATCAGGGAAACAGGACTGGCAACAGGAGAAAAAAATGGAACAGGATTTATTCGATTTCGAGATGGTAAAGGTTGGACAGGAAGTGCCTGATTTTAAAATGGCGGCATTTCAGGATGATGAAATCAAGGATATCAAGCTATCCGATTATAAAGATAAATGGGTGGTGCTGATGTTCTATCCGGCCGACTTTACTTTTGTCTGCCCGACCGAGCTGGAGGATATGGCAGCACTCTATCCCCAATTCCAGGAAGCTGGTGCGGAAGTCATCAGTGTCAGCACCGACACCGCATTTGTCCACAAGGCCTGGCACGATACGTCCGAGGCCATTGGCAAGGTGGATTATCCGATGGGTGCCGATCCGACGGGTGAGGTTAGCCAGCTGTTCGATGTCTACATCGACGACGAAGGTTTGGCGCTGCGCGGCACATTCATCATCGACCCAAATGGCGTTTTGAAGACCTCGGAAATCCACGACCTTGGCATTGGCCGCAGCGCGGCGGAAACCCTCCGCAAGCTGGGTGCCGCAAAATTTGTACACGAGAATGGCGACCAGGTTTGCCCCGCAAACTGGACTCCGGGTGGCGACACCCTGACTCCCGGTCTCGACCTCGTAGGAAAGATCTAACTTCCCCTGGTTAGTAAGTAACACCCCACCCCAGGAGGGTGCCCCCGCGCGGGGCACTCTCCTTTTTTTTGTTTTCCAGACCGTGGAAACCCGCTAGGCTGTTTTCCGGTTCATGGAGATTGCCGATGCGCTTTTTTGGTGCGATGACGACCCTATCCCTAGCGTGGCTGATGCTTGCCGGCTGTTCGAAGCCGGAAGGTATCGGCCTTGCGTTTTCAGGGAAAACGACGGCGGACAACGTGCAGCTGCTGGTCGACGAAACCTGGGTGGATGCCGCTGGCCAGCGCCATGTGAA
>DAOVNC010000425.1 GCA_030630445.1 Kiritimatiellales bacterium
GATGGCGTAATCAGGATTCTGGGGTAATCCATTCCCTCCGTATGGAAGAACGGAGGGAAGACGATGAAAAATGCTGGGAACAATGGCTTTCTTGCTATCAGAACATTGTAGACGAACAGAAGAAGCTTCGCCGTGATGCAATGAAACTAGTCGCGGACGGGGGCAAGTAATGGTTACTTTTGAAGGAAAAACATTGATGCGCTATTTTTTTGCGCAGGCACTTGCGATGAAGGATAGCCGGGAGGAGTTCTGGTACTCTCCGGCTCCAAGCGATGAAGATATTTCCAAGCGCCTATCGCATACTTCGTGCCTTGCCAATTATTTGATGGCGGATTTCCCATTGGATGACGAAACGATACAGGCTGTTATTGAAATGCTTTCTGAATATGTACACCACACGTTGGACGTGCCGATACGGATTAGCCTTCGGCAACATTTATTCCAAACAGCACGGGTTGAACCAGCGTTGCATGTGCTGAAAAAGTTTTACCGCGATCATTTCTTTCATGCGATCGAGGTGGCTTTTTTGGGACACTTTATTCTTGAACTTCGGGATCATAACGGAGATCCGTTATGGGAGCGTTTTGCGGTGTTAATGGGCTGTCCAGACGATAAAGAGCGCGTGCTTAGATTATGGTATGTTGCGGCGCTGCTGCATGATTTGGGCTACGTTATCAACGTGCAACAAGGTGTTCGGGGCATGTTTAAGTTTTTTCAACACTCTGATCCGCTTAAAGAGTTTGGTAGGGAAATGGATCAAGCGCTTGAAAATTTATCAAAAAGTCTTGGCGAAAACGAATTCGTGGGTTACCAGAAAAAGCATAAGCCCGGTGAGGATCATGGAGTAATCGGAGCGCAGCATTTACAGTGTTTGCTTGAGCGCATTGCCAAAGATGACCCCTCGGTTGTAGTTGAAGACTACCATCCCGCCATCAAAGCTATTTCAAGGCATAACTCGCGGGTTTTTGATGTTTCCTTTAGCGAGGAACCCCTGTCCGCCCTGTTGATTCTTTGCGATACCATCCAGGAGTGGAATCGGCCTCGCCTATCGCACAAGACGGCTCCATTGCAAATGCTGAGCTGGTTTCACAATCAAGGAAATGCGCATGATGATTTATTAGGGCCATTGAATAAAATTGACCTGAACGTTGACCCTCCCGACGAGAAGGTCTTTAAGAGTAATTCTTTTGATGATATGATTTTCAAAATTAAGGAGGGTAAAAAACTACATTTTCGGCTCTGCTTTGATGAAGGGATCAACCGGAACCATGCCGTGTTCCAAATGTGGCTGGACGCTTCGGCGAATTTGCAGCGGCTGGATTTAAACGGACTCGGATTAAGCATTGATCTGGAATTTATTACCCCATTAATTAAAAAACCCTTCTTTTATGGTGATCCCGTTCAGCAACGGGCGGAACGACAATTCCATCGCTTGCGAGATGCTGCGCGCGAAACGCATATGGATTTTCTTGATCGTTGGTTTCCAGATCGAAAATCGGATGACGAACAAGGGGTAACAAATGGTGCGATTACCTATTATCCTAACTCCGAGCCGAATGATTCCCCGGAGGCCAGAGAGCGTCTAGTTTTGCATTTGGATGAATTATGCAAAGAAAAACGGATTACGAGGGACATTTCGGAATTCCATAAATGCTTGGGGAAATGGAAACGGTATTCCTATTCGCTCGATTTTCTTGGGGATTATGCGATGCCCGACTATCCTTGTTAGAAAATCCTCTTGGACTTGCGGAATAACGAATCTTTATCTTCGGCTGTGGGGTTACAGCAGAATCTTCAATCCATCCCAGGGAACCGTTACGGCCTTGCCGAGACGGGCCTGGAGCTCGCGGTGTTCCGAGTTGTGGGTGAGGTGGGTGAGGTACGATTGCCGGGCACCGATGCGGTTGAGCATTTCGACGCATTCGCCGATGGAAAAGTGGGTAGGGTGCTCCTGCGGGCGCAGGCCGTCGAGAATCATTGTGTCCATGTTTTCCAAAAGCAGGAGGGTTTCGGCGGGAATGCCGCTGCAGTCGGGAATATAGCCCAGCCGCTTGCCGTCGCCTTCGATCCGGAAGCCATGGATCGTTTCCTGTCCGTGCCAGACGGGTAGGGGGGTAACGACAACGTCGCCAACGGAGACCGGCTCCATCTGGTCGGTGAACTGCACGCGCGGTACGCCGCCGAAGGAGTGGCTGGTTTTATCGACATAATCAAACTTCGTGCGCATTTGCCGCATGGTTTCCGGCGAGCCATAAACGGGAATATGGCTTTTCTGCAAGTCGGAAAAGCGGCGGACATCGTCGAATCCGAAAATATGGTCGGCATGCGGATGCGTCAGGAAAACCGCATCGACGCGTTCCACGCCAAACGTCAGCACCTGGTCGCGGAAATCCGGTGGCGTGTCGAATATGAGGTGCTTGCCTTCCGCAACGACATACAGGCTGCACCGCCGCCGCTTGTTCTTCGTTTCGGAGGACGTGCACACATTGCACGAACACCCAATCATGGGGATCCCGTGCGAGGTGCCGGTGCCTAGGAAGGTAAATTTCATGGTCGTTTTAGTTCCTTCCCCTCTCTTGCCATTTTGTGTTCCTTAGCGAACCCTCCCGAACCAACCCTATTAGGAGATATTCGATAAAATAATTCCGGGCACAATGATTTTTGCAACCTAATCTCCCATTACTTTACTTCTTACCTCCTCAATAAACAATGTCTAGGGCATTGAAGAATCCAGTATTCTGGATGAAGGAGCAATCGGGCCGCTACACCATGCACTACGCATCCATTCATCTCGCCGCCATCCGCTACCTGCTCCTCTACGGTCTTATGCTCGACGACGGGCGGCTGAAATGCGAAAGCGGATATCTTGAGCGATTGATCAAATTATGCATCGAAGCTCCGGCTTCTTGTGAACCGAATGAATGAGATGGAAAACAAGGTTAGGATGTTTTATGGGGAACCATGCAAC
>DAOVNC010000455.1 GCA_030630445.1 Kiritimatiellales bacterium
GTTAAATATATTGTGGTGTTTCTAGTCGGCTTGGTTGCCGCCTGGTTGCTGGTGCCCCCCGTAAAAAGGCTGGCTCCATTTCTGGGGTTGGTGGATCAACCCTCGGAACGACGCATCCATACAACCCCGATTCCGCGGTGCGGCGGTATTGCGGTTTTCATAGCAACCCACATGGCACTGGCCGTAATATTCCTTGGCCCTTGGAGAAACCTTGCCGGAACCATCCAGTTGAAAGAGTGGGGCGTGCTTTTTGGTGCTTCGCTGGCGCTTCTGCTCATGGGATTGATCGACGACCGGTTTGGCATGCGGGCCTGGTTCAAGCTTTCGGGGCAACTGGTCATTGCGCTGGCTATGTATTTTTCCGGATTTTCGTTCGGGGCATTTCTACACATCCCGCTTCCGTTCCTGATCGATCTAGGAGCCACGCTTTTCTGGTTCATCCTCTTGATCAATGCATTCAACCTCATCGACGGAATGGATGGCGCTTGTGCCGGACTGGGGTTGATTGCGAGCGCAGGACTGGCCGGAATGCTGTTTTCGCTGCATCAATCGTCGGATGCCTTGGTCCTGGTGGGATTGATCGGGGCATGCCTTGGTTTCCTCCGATACAACTTCAACCCGGCCTCGATCTTCCTTGGCGACTGCGGCAGCATGTTTATCGGGTTCATGCTGGCCGCGGTGTCGCTTAAAGCCAATGTAAAGCAATCCGCGATGGTCGCCTTGCTCGTTCCGTTGCTCGCGGTCGGCGTTCCGGTCTTCGATGTCATTCTGGCCATATGGCGGCGCATGGCCCGGAAACTGATTTCAATGATCCAAAACGACAAACTCGCGTGCAAGGTCTTCGGGCCGGACCTCGACCACATCCACCACAAGCTCATGCGCAGTGGAATGACCCAGCGCAAAGCGGCGGTCTGGCTCTACGCGGCGGCCGTATTCATTTGCCTCATAGCACTGGGAACCACCGCCATGGCCTCGAACCGCACCGCGCTGCTGTTGATCGGCATGATGGTGGTCTTGCACGTGGCGGTGCGCCAAGTGGCCAAAGTGGAGCTTTGGACAACCACGCAGGTCGTGCTGCAGGGCGTCCGCCGCCCACGCAACATAGTGAGCCTGCTGGTGGCGATTGGCTGGGACATCGCCTGCCTGATATTGGCAACAACATTTGTTTTCGGAGTCGTTCTTTCCTATCCACTTACGCACCTGCTGATGCTCATCTGCGTTATGATTCCCTTTGCAACGGTATATTTCTATGGAATATACAAAACGGTCTGGACGCGGTCGCGGGTCTCCCAGCTCGTGGTGTTGATGCTGGAGCTTCTTGCAGGGGAGATCATGGCCTTCATCGCCTTGATGTGGGTTATACCGGACTTTACCCACCTGCAACTTCTAGGAGCGTTGGCCCTCCATGCCTTGGTATCGACCATCGGCATGGTTGGAGCACGGGCCTCGCTGCGCATCGCGCGCGACCTAGGGGCATGGCTTCGCTGCTTGATTGGTGCCGACCACGATACCCGGACCCTGATTCTCGGCGCCGGGGAAAACGCCATTCTATTCTTGCGGCAGGCCTCCTTCGAACAACAGCAACACGCACCCCGTACCGTTGTTGGCTTGATCGACGACAACCCGACGCTTCTTCGCAAGGTCGTCTACGGCTACCTCGTCCTTGGAACGTTCGACGAAATCGAAGACGTGGTCGCGAACCATAAAATCAACGAGATCATCTTCACCCACCACTACAGCGAAGAGCTCCGCGAAAACGTCATGGCATTGCAGGAAAAATACAGCCTGTTGATCCGCGAATTTATCTTTTCGTTGCGCGATCTCGACAAAACCGGCGTTTGCCTCGGCATGGTGAAACCGGGAAGCGTGAACGAAGTCGATTGCGACAACCACTGCTGCAAGCATCCGGCATTCGAGGATGCCGGACCGTGCGAACAACCCGCCCCAACGCAAATAGCCACAAAAGCAAGTTGACCCGCGAAGCGGATTTTCGTAAACACATCGCTCACTTATGTGGCCAATGTAGCTCAGTTGGTAGAGCAATTCACTCGTAATGAATAGGTCGTCCGTTCGACTCGGATCATTGGCTCCAACTTTTCCTAGTAAATACCCCAATTAACAAGGGGTATAGGAATTTCCCCGTTAGAACTGTTTAATGATGTTGGCTACTGCTGGAACTGTCTGAGTCTCTTTAGTACCACAATATGCCACAAGGCGGCGATTTGGTGCGGTAGAGTAGATAGCCCGTATTATATTCACCATTAGCATCGCCAAACCCTTTTAATGCCCTGCCATTGCCCACGGCAGTCTATTTATTTCCGTCTACCGCAGTTATTTCATGATTACCCAGTGCTGGCGGTGCATAGGATGACTACCTGTATGCGGTTCGTTGCAGATATCGGTGATTATTTTCCTCAAACCGCCCTATTTACCCGCCAAATCCGCCTAAATAGTTGTAAGGAGAATGATGAATAAGTTTGATACGATATATTTTGAAATAATGGGCGAATCCTCTAAAGGGGCTAACTTTGATAAATGGGATTTGCAACAGATGGGGCTGGAGAAGTCCGATTATGTGAAAGCACCTGTAAAAGTTCCAATGGTTAAAGTGCCGCCCCCTGATGTCGTGAAGTGCCCGAAGTGTGGA